>CAMBEO010000043.1 GCA_945865725.1 Thermoflexus hugenholtzii JAD2
GGGCCACGGACCACCACCTGCCCGCCGACGATGGTGTCCGGAAGCGTGACGCTGGCGGGAAGGGAGGTCGCACGTCGGAGGAGGAGGCCGATCGCGACGACCGAGGGCGCGTCGGCGCTTGCCACGCGTGCCTCCACGATCCCTCGTTCGAAGCGTTGGCGCCGCTGGCTGCCGGTCGTGACTGCCAGCGACGTCGGCGGCCCGAGGAACGTCGCAAGGTCCGGCGCCGACCCTGCCGGGGGGTCCACCGATGCGGGAGCCATCGGGACGAGGTACGCCGCGCGGGTCCCCGGGTCCGTGATCCACGCCAGGCGGCTCCATGCCTCCTCGGCCGTCACGGGCGGAGGGGCGCCTGGGGGCACGCCCGCGCCGGCGACGATCGGGTCAAGCCCCGCCTGGCGCAGGAACCCGGGCGCCGGGAGGACGGCACCAGCCCCGTCTTCCGGGCGCCACCCGATGACGGCACGGGCGAAGATTTGCGCCTGCCAGCCGTCTGCCGTGGCGAACGGGCGCCCGACCGGTGGTCCGAGGGTCGCGATGCCGCCCAGGGACGCGGCGACCGACGCCATCGGCGCGCCAGCGCCATCGTCGATCGTGGCAAACCCGCCGGGCAGGCCAAGGACCGGCACGAACCAGCCGCCCGGCACCGGGACGACCGTCGCGTCGAGGTCCAGCGGCTCGGCGGCGCGAAGGACCGGGGCGATCGCGGCGTCACCGATGATGGCAAGCATCCCGGGGTCCACGACACCATCCGGGACATCGGCGCGCGCGGGCACGGCAGGCGCCGTGAGCACGAATGCCGGTGCGAGGATGGCAGCGCGCGCGATCATCGCGCGTCGCGCAAGCGTGGTGCGTGGGTTAGGCCGGCCACCGAGTCGCCTCCGGTCCATGGGGCCAGCGTACGTGGGGCACGACGCCTGCGCAACCAGAGAGGGCCTGCGCGCACTGCAACGGCCCGCGCACACTACAATCGAGGGTCGCCCCGTGCGTTGGCGTCCGTCCCCCTCCCCCGGGAGAGGGATAGGTGGCGCGTACGCGGATAACGATGGCGCAGGGTTGGGGGGCTAGGCGGTTCTGGCACCGGCGTCCCGCCGGCATTGAGGAGGGGGAGTCCATGGGTCTCACCAAGTTTTCCCTGGAGCGGCCCGTCGCGATCGTGATGTTCTTCGCCGCGCTCATCGTGCTCGGCTTGCAGGGGTACGGACGCCTCGCCGTCGATCGCCTTCCCCCGACCAACTTCCCGAGCGTGTCGGTCAACGTCAACTACGCCGGCGCCTCCCCCCGCGACATCGAGCAGCTGATCGCCATCCCCTTGGAAAAGGCGGTCGCCGGGCTCCGTGGCGTCGAGACCGTCAGCTCCACCTCGTCCCTCGGGTCCGCGCGCCTCAACATCAACTTCACCGAGGACACGAACCTCGACCAGGCGGCGATCGACGTCGAGAAGCGCCTGAACGCCATCCGGAACCAGCTTCCGGCGGACGTCTCCGCGCCCTCTGTCGTCAAGGCCGACTTCGGCTCCTTCCCGATCATGAACATCGTCATGGCCGGGGGCGGTCGCCTCACGACCACGCAACTCTACGACCTTGGCATCGACCTGGTGCAGCCGACCCTCCTCCAGGTCCCGGGCGTCGCCGACGTCAGCGTCTCCGGCGGGCGCCAGCGCGAGGTGCAGGTGCGGGTCGACCCGGTCCGCCTCAAGGCGTTCGACATCAGCCTGCAGCAGGTCGTCACCTCGCTCGCCAACGAGAACGTGAATGCGCCCGCGGGCACCATGCGCGTCGGGAACGCGGAACCGAACGTGCGATTCACGGCGCTCGCCCAGAGCGTGAGTGACTTGCGCGCCGTGGTGATCCAGCGCGGCGGGGGCGGCGCCGGCGGTGCCATCGTGCCGCCCGTCCATGTCCAGGACGTCGCCGAGGTCGTCGATACCTACGCCGACCTCTCCCGCCTCCTGCGCTTCAACGGCGAGGAAGCGGTTGGGATCACGGTTACCAAGCAGCCGGACTCGAACAGCATCAAGGTCGCGGACGGGATCAAGGCCTCGGTCGAGCGCCTGCAGCGGTCCGTGCCCGCGGGGATCACGTTCCGGATCGCGAACGACACGACGAAGTACACCCGGTCGGCCCTTTCGGACGTGCAGATCGACCTGGAACTCGCCATCCTCATCACCGGCGCCATCCTCATGCTGTTCCTGCACTCGTGGCGCAATACCGTGATCGTGCTGCTCGCGATCCCCACGTCGCTCATCGGCACCTTCCTGGTGATGTATTTCATCGGCTTCACCCTGAACTTGATGTCCCTCCTCGCGCTCGCCCTGCTCATCGGCATCCTCGTCGACGACAGCATCGTCGTCCTCGAGAACATCCACCGCCACCTCCAGCTCGGCGAGACGCCGTGGCAGGCGGCGCTCAAGGGGCGGAGCGAGATCGGCCTGGCGGCGATCGCCATCACCCTGCTCGACGTCGTCGTCTTCGCGCCGATCGCGTTCGTCACCGGCAACGTCGGGTCGCTCTTCCGGCAGTTCGGCGTCACGGTCGCCATCGCGACGCTCTTCTCGCTCTGCGTCTGCTTCACGCTGACCCCGATGCTTGCCTCCCGCCTGATGCGGAGCCACGGCAAGGAACGCGAGGGCGAGAGCCTCGTCGCGGGCGTCGCCGGGGCGCTCGTCGCGATGGCCGCGGGCATCTACGTGTCGCTTGCCTACGTCTCCCCGTCGTACGCCGGCGAGTCCGTGCCCGTGCCCCCTTGGGCCACCGCCCTCATGAACGGCCTGATGGGCGTCCAGCCCGCCGCCGGCGGGTTCGCCGCCGCCGCCCCGGTCACGGCCGCGCCGTCGCTGCCCCTCGGTGGCCTCGTCGCCCTGGGGATCGGCCTGGCGCTGGCACCCGTCGGCTTCCTCGTCCTCCGTCCGGTGATGCGCGTGCTCATGCGCGGGTTCCCGCGCGCCTGGGACGGCGGGTACGACGTGATCGCGCGCGCCTACGGCTGGATCCTTCCCGGCGTCCTTCGCGTGCGCCTGCTCGTCATCCTCGGGGGCGTCGGGATCCTCTACGGCACCGTCTACATGGTCCAGAACAACGTCATCGGGTCGGAGTATGCGCCGCTCGAGGACGAGAACCAGATCAGCATGTCGCTCCGCATGTCGCCCGGGGTGACCCTGGAGGCGACTGACCGGGTCACGCAGCAGGTCGAGGCGGCCCTGCTCGACAAGGCGCGCTTCCCGGAGATCCGTTCCCTCCTCACCTCTGTCGGTGGCGGTGGCGGCGGATTCGGCGGTGGCGGTCGCTCGGCCAACTTGGCCATCGAGCTGGTCGACCGGAACGAGCGGGCACGGACCGTCTGGGACATCCAGTCGGAGCTGCGCACGCTCGGGTCCTCGCTGCCGGACGTGACGGTCTCGACGCAGCTCCCGGCGGCGCTCGGCGGTGGCGGTGGTGGCGGGAACGTCAGCGTCCGCATCCTCGGACCCGACGCGGAGGTCCTTGGGCGCCTCGCCGACCAGTACGAGCAGGTGTTGCGGCGCACCCCGGGCATCGCCGAGGTGTCGAACTCGGGGCAGGCCGGCGTGCCGGAACTGCGCGCCAACCTGCGCCGCACGCAAGCGACCGACCTCGCCGTCACCAGCACGACCGTGTCGCAGGCCATGCGCACCGCCATCCAGGGGAGCGTCGCCACTCAGCTGCGCGTCCAAGACCAGACCCAGGCCGACGTCCGCGTGCTCGTCCGGCGCGACCAGGGCGGAGTGCCCCTCGACCTCGAGGACGTTCCGGTCCTGACCTCGCGCGGCGTCCTCGTGCGCCTCGGGCAGGTCGCGACGATCGACAACGCCACCGGGCCGTCCCAGATCAACCGGAGTGACCGCAATCGGTCGGTCAGCGTGTCCGGACCAGTCATCGGGCGCCCGCTCGGTGACGTCGCCGCGGACGTGCGCGCCGCCCAGTCGACGATTCCGCTACCCGCGGGCTACCGCGTCTCCGTCGGCGGCGCCGTCCAGCAACTGGACCGGGCCTTGAACTCCCTGACCGGCGCCCTCGGCCTGAGCCTCGTGCTCATGTACATGCTGATGGCCGCCCTGTACAACTCGTTCCTGGCCCCACTGATCGTCCTCGCCGCCCTGCCCCTCGCGATGATCGGCGCGTTCGGCGGGCTCTTCCTCCTCGGGAAGACGCTCAACATCTTCAGCCTGATCGGGATCATCATGCTGACCGGCCTCGTCAGCAAGAACGCGATCCTGCTGGTCGACTACGCGCGTAGCCTCCAGCGGAATGAAGGGGTCTCCGCGCGCGAGGCGCTCCGCCGGACGGGGCCCATCCGCCTCCGGCCAATCCTCATGACCTCCGCGACCCTCATCGGCAGCATGATGCCCATCCTGCTCAGCACCGGGCCGGGGTCCGAGTCCCGGTCCCCCGTTGCCGCCGTCCTCGTGGGAGGCATGGTCACCAGCACGCTTCTGACCCTCATCTTCGTCCCCGCCCTCTACACGTACGTCGATGACCTCGCACGACTGCCTGGTCGCATCGGGCGGCTTCTCGGTGGTCGGCGCCAGGTGCCTGCCGCGCCGGTGACCGTCCCCGACGGAGTGGAGGCCGTGCCCGTCGCCGCACAGGCCTGACCCCCTTCCCGCCTGCCCCTCTCCCCCGTGAGACCTCCGGCCGTGAGCGCTTTTACGCAAGCGCTCGGGGGCGAGACCTCCGGCCGTGAGGGGTCTTGGCCGTCACCCGTCGCCCTGAACCGCACTGGTGGCCTGGTCCGCGGGCATCCTTGCCCGCCCCGCCGTCACCCGTCGCCCTGAACCGCACTGGAAGGCCCTCGCACATGACTGATCGCGCCCCCGCCCGAGGAATCGCCCTTGCGGGATGCCTGCTTGCGCAAGTCCTCACGGCCGGAGGTCTCGTCGCGTGTGCCGGTGGCGTGACCCCGGCGGCGCCGTCGCCGTCGGCACAACAGGCGCCACAACAGGCGCAGGGGATCCCGGTCTCCGTCGTCCGGGTCACTCGCGACACCATCGCGAACGTCTCGAACTACGGCGGGTCGATCGCGCCGCGCGCGCAAGTGACCATCCAGCCGCGCGTGGCCGGGCGCGTCGTCAGGACCGTCGCCGACACGGGCGCGACGGTCACCGCCGGCCAGCTCCTGGCGGAGCTTGACCACGCGACCCTTGACGCCCAGATTGCCCAGGCGAACGCCAACATCGCCGGTGCCGTCGCCAACCTCGCGGCCGCCCGGGCGCGGTACGAGGGCATCATGGCCGGGCCGAAGGCCGACGACGTCGCCGCCGCCGAGGCCGCGGTCGAGGTCACGCGCGTCCGCCTCGAGCAAGCGCTAGCGGGCGTCCGGCCCGAGGACCTCCGCGCGGCCGAGGTCGCCGTCCAGGTTGCCGCGATCCGCCTCGAGCTGGGGCGGGCCGGCGGTCGTGCCGAGGACCTCCAGGCGGCGCAAGCCCAACTCGATTCCGCGCGCCATCGCTTGGCCCAGGTCGAGGCCGGGACGCGTGCCGAGGACGTCAAGTCGCTTGAGTCTGACCTCCAGACCGCGCGCATCCGCCTGGCCCAGTTGCAGAATCCGCGTCCCGAGGACGTCCAGACGGCGCAGCTCTCGCTTGACCAGGCGCGAACCCGCCTCGCGCAAGCCCGTGACGGCGGCATCGGGAGCGGCATCTCCGCGCGCCCCCGCCCGGAGGACCTGGCCACCCTCGAATTGAAGGTCCAGCTGGCGCAGGCCGCCCTCGACAAGGCGATCGCCGACCAGGGGCGCCCGCCGACCGGTTCGACCACGCAGCAACTGCAACTTGCCGTGACCACCGCGCAGATCAACCTCCTGACCGCCCAGAACGACCTGCTGAAGGCACGGTCGACCGGTGGCCCGACCGAATGGGACCTTCGCCTCCTCGAGGAGGCCGAACAGGTTGCGCGGACGGCCGTCGAGCGCGTCTCGAAGCCGGCCCCGAACGACGTCGCGGCGGCGCAGGTCGCGGTCGAGAAGGCTCAGGTCGCCCTGGACAAGGCGAGGACCGTGAATGCGTTCGACGTCGAGGTCGCGCGCCAGACGGTCATCCAGGCCGAGGCGGGCCTCCAGAAGGTTCGCACGCCGGACCCGTCGGCCATCGCACAACTTGATCAGGCATTCGAGACGGCGGTCACGTCAATCGAGAAGTTGCGGAACCCCCTGCCGTATGACGGTGACATCGCCCGCGCCAACCTGGCGCAAGCGGAGGCGCAACTTTCCTCGCGCCGGAACCCGTACACCACGCACGACCGTCAGGCCGCGGAGGCTGCGGTCCGGCAGGCCGAGGCTGCCCTTGCGCAACAGCAGGCGGCACTTGCCCTCCAGTCCGTCAACCTCGCGGAGACCCAGATCGTCGCGCCCTTCGACGGCATCATCGCGGAACGCCTCGCGACCGAGGGTGCAGTCGTGCAGGTCAGTTCACCCGTCTTCACGCTCATGTCGAGCGACACCGAGATTGCCCTGAACGTCGAGGAGGCGGTGATCTCCCGCTTCCGCCAGGGGAGCAACGCCACCTTCTCGGTCAACGCCTACCCCGGCGAGGTCTTCCGCGGGTCCGTCGCCAGCGTCTTCCCGACCGGCGATGCGCGAAGCCGCACCTTTACCGTCAAGGTCCGTCCCGATGATCCGCAGGCGAAGCTCAAGCCGGGCATGTACGCGCAGTTGACGGTGACCCTCGAGGAACGCCGCGACGTGCCCGTCGTGCCGCGCGACGCCGTCATCCTTCGCAACGACCGGTCGTTCGTGTTTGCCATCGTGGACAGCGTCGCGCAGTTGCGCCCCATCGAGCTAGGCCTGTCGGACGACCGGAAGGCGGAAGTGAAGACGGGCGTCCAGGCGGACGAGATGGTCGTCGTCAGCGGGCAGGCATCGCTCCGGGACAAGGACGCCGTCCGTGTCATTCAGCCGGGCCAAGCTGGCCAAGGCGGGCAGGGCGCGACCGGGCAGGCCGGACAAGGGGCGGCCGGGCAAGCGCCGGGCGGACAAGGGGCGGCCGGGCAAGCACCTGGTGGTCAGGCGCAGCGCCCGGGAGGCGCGGGCGGGCCGGGTGGCCAAGGCGCTCAGGCCGGGCAAGGCGGAGCGGGACAAGCGCCGGGTGGACAAGGGGCGGCCGGGCAAGCGCCTGGTGGTCAGGCCCAGCGACCGGCAGGCGCGGGCGGGCAGGGTGCCCCGGGCGGCGCGGGCGGGCAGGGTGCCCCGGGTGGCGCCGCCGGACAAGGTGCAGCCCCTGGCCAGGGCGCTTCTGGCGGGCAGGGTCAGCGCCCAGCTGGCGGAGCGGCCCCGACGCCGACTCGCGCCTCGGGATAGGCCCGACGCCGCGACCCGGCGATCCGAAGAGCGGACCCTCACCCCCTGGCTTGAGTAAAAGCTCTCACGGGGGGAGAGGGGGGAGGACCCCCTCCCTCATTATCCGCGTACGCGGTCCCTCCCCCGCTGCGGCGGGAGAGGGAAGCGCATTCGTCCGGCCTGCCGTCACCCCGTCCCGTCTCCCGGGGGGCGAGGGGGACCCGACTGGTTCACCCCAAGAGTCTCCCGTGCAAAACGGGTAGTATTGTCGCGCGTGACTACCGCCGTCGGCACCGCAGGCTATTCAGGTACGCCGTTGCCGCGCAAGCTTGGCCTTGTGCGCGGCATGCGCCTGCACGTCTTCGGCTGCCCGGTTCCGTATGGCGAGATCGTCGCTCCCTTGCCTGAGGGCATCGCCTTTGACGAAGAGCCGGGGCCGACCACTGACCTTGCGCACGTGTTCGTCGTTGACAAGGCGGTCCTCGCCGACCGCCTGTCGACCCTTCGCTCCTCCCTTCGCCCGACGGTGCCCGTCTGGGTCTCGTGGCCGAAGCGCGCCGCGCGTGTCCTGACCGACGTCACCGAGGATGCGATCCGGGCCATCGCCCTGCCGATGGGTTTCGTCGACGTCAAGGTCTGCGCGGTCGATGCGACGTGGTCGGGCCTGAAACTCGTCGTCCGGGTAG
The DNA here is from genome assembly GCA_945865725.1 of Thermoflexus hugenholtzii JAD2. Classification (GTDB taxonomy): domain Bacteria; phylum Chloroflexota; class UBA11872; order UBA12225; family UBA12225; genus CAILQO01. Next base: position 7,977 of record CAMBEO010000043.1, read on the forward strand.
CGAACCGGTGAGCGGCCCCGGCGCGCCCTTGGGCGGTCGCCCGTCGGTCGAGTTCGCCCGGCCCGGGCGCGACACCGTCGCGTGGCTCTTGAAAGCCATCCGCCACGCGCAGGCCGCCGATCCGTTCGCTCGCGTGACCCTCGTGGTGCCGTCGATTGACGTCGGGCGCGAGCTGCAACTCGCCCTCGGTGCGGCGGGCGGCTACTTGAACGTCGCCTACCTCCGCCTCTCCGAGGTTGCCGAGGCGATCACCGGCACGCCGTCTTCGGACACCGGACGCGCGCCGGTCCCGCCCCGGCGCACCCTTGGTCGCACGGCTCAACTGAGCGCGATTCGCGCCGCCCTCGAGGTCACCGCGCGCGACCATCCGTCAATCCGGGAGACCCGCGCCCACCAGTCGCTGCACCAGGCCTTGCACGCGCTCTTCGGCGACCTTCGTGCGCGAGGGGGTGACCGCGTGCGTCCGGGGCGGCCGACGGCGACCTTCCGAGCCGCCATCGCCACCTACCGGGCGTACCGGGAGGTCACCAATGACTGGGTCGACCCGGTTGACCTCGCCGAGGCGGCGATTGACGTCCTCGCGACCGGCGGCCGTGACGGTGCCCGCGCGGTGGCGACCCTTGGGTCACTCCTGGTGGTCGCGCCGGTGCGGCTCGATCACGTGGATGCGCGCCTCCTCGCCGTCGTCGCGGCTCACGTCCCGGTGCGCCTCGTCTTGCCCCAGTTCGGCGACCAGTTGCGACGAGCGAGTGACGTCAACGCCGCCTCGGGGATGCCTGTCGGCCTGGGTGACATCCCTGCAACTCGCATGGCCCGCGCCGTCATGGACGTGGGCGGGGGCGTGGTTCTCGCGCGCCCAGCGGCGCCTGACGAGACCTCGCTCCTGTCAGACCTTCGTGTCATCCGGGCACCGGACCCGGCCGAGGAGGTGCGGGAGGTCGTGCGCCTGGTCCTTGCCGGCGCCGAACGGGAGGATCCGGCGGACCGGATCCCCCTCCACCGCGTCGCCATCCTCTATCGCGACCGCGACCCGTACGCCCGGCTCATCGAGGAGACCCTCACCCTTGCGGGGGTACCGCATCTCTCCCTCGGAGGCACGTCGCTGGCAGAGACCCGCCCGGGCCGCGCGTTCTGTCGCCTCCTGCACCTCCGTGACCACGACCTCGCGCGGGGTGCCGTCCTCGCTTGGGCGGAGGCGAGTCCCGTCGTCGACCCGGGGGATGGCCTTGGACTGGTCGAGATTGATCCTGCCCGATGGGACTGGGTCACGCGCGAGGCATCCGTCGTGCGCGGGAGCGACCAGTGGCGCGCCCGCCTCGCCGCGTTCGCGGACCGACGCGAAGGCGACGCGGCCCGGTCTCCCGATCACTTCGCGACGGCCAAAGATGCCCGCGCGGACGCGGCCACCGCTCGCGATGTCGCCCGGGTCGTTGCCTGCCTCGACCGGCGACTGGAGGCGCCTGCAGGAGGCTGGCGCGCCGGTGCCACGTGGGCGCGCGACCTCCTCCGCGACTTCGTCGGTGACCCTGCCGCGACGCCTCACTCCCCCTCTCCCCACGGGAGTCCGGCAGGGGGCGCGTACGCGGATAGCGATGGTGGGGGGGTCCTTGTCTCCCCCTTCCCGCGCCGGGAAGGGGGCTGGGGGGTTAGGCCGTACGCGGATAGCGATGGCGCGAGGAACGACGCCGAACGTGAGGCGCTGCGGGAGATCGCCGCCGTGATCGAGCGGCTGCCGGACGACAACCCGTTCGACGGTAGCGGGGGCGCTGCCCAGCTGCCCAGTGTCCTCATCGCCGCGCTCGAGGGGCGACCGTTCGGGCGCGCGCGGTTCGGTTCGGGCATCGTCACCGGCCAGGTCGACCGCGTGCCGCCAGTGCCGTTCGACGTGATCGCGATCGTCGGGATGATCGAGGGGCACTTCCCGCCACCGGCAGGCGCTGACCCCTTCTTCCCGGATCCCGACGATGACCCGCTCGGGCGCCGCGAGGCGCGCAGCGCGGCGGAACGGGCGGCCTTCCTCGGCGCGATCGCGCTTGCTGATGGCGGGACGGTCATCCTCGGCACGGCGGACACCCTGGGGGGGCGGGATGCCTACCCGGCACGTTGGCTGCTCGAACTCGCTGGCGTGCGCCTTGGCAGGCCCATCAAGTTTGCTCGCGACTTGCGCGCCCTCGATGCCAGGCAAGCGCCGTGGCTGCGTCACGTCGTCTCGGTCCAGGACGGCGCGCGACGGACGGACGATGGTGCTTCCACTCCCCTCGATGTCGAGGACCGACGCCTGGGCGACCTTGCCCGGTGGACCGGCGGCCAGGGTGCCGCACCGCGATCCGCCCACGCCCATCCCCTCGCCCACGCTTCCGGTCGTGACGTGCACGCCCGCCATGCGAGTGCCGCGAGCGCCGCCCGCCATCGCGCCCTCGCGACCGCCGGTCCCGCCGCCTTCACCGCGTGGGACGGCAACGTGGAGGAGGTCGCCCAATCCTCGACGTCGCTCGCGCGAATGCTGGCGGGGCCGCTCTCGGCGACCCGGTTCGAGGCGTGGGCCACCTGCCCGTTCCGGTCATTGCTCCGCGACACGATGAGTGTGCCTCCCACGCGCGTACCGACGGACACGTGGGGCCTCGACCCGATCGCGAGAGGCACCCTCGTGCACGAGATCCTCGAAGCATGGCATCGCGACGTTCCCGATCCCGGGGGTCGTGAACGGGATCGTCGCCTCGAAGACGCCGACCTCACGCGCCTCGATGACCTTGTCATTCAGGCCTTCGACACCCTGCGCGCGCGTGGCGGGGCCGGATATGACGTCGTCTGGGTCGCCATCCGTGACCGCCTGCGGTCGGAGTTGCGCACGTTCGCGAAGGCTGACGACGAGCGGCGCGCCGAGAGCGGGCTTGTCCCGACGCTCTTCGAACACGCGTACGGCACCCGGTCGGCCAGGCGTCTCCCGGACCCGGAAGGACCGCAGGCCCCGCTTGCGACGAGCGCCGGCCGCGATGACGATCGTCAGACATGGGGCGAGGCGATCGTCACGCTTCCCGACCGCCGACCGATCTCCTTTCGCGGCAGGATCGACCGGGTCGACATCTCCGCCGGCGGGACCATGGCGGAGGTCATCGACTACAAGACCGGGTCGGTCGATCGCTTCAAGAAAGTGAAGGACGATCCCGTCCTTGCGGGCACGGCGATCCAGCTGGCGCTATACCGGCACGCCGCCATCCAAGCCCTCGGGGTCGGCACGTCGGTCGCCGCGTCGTTCCGTTTCCCGTCCGGGAAGGATGCGGGCGCCGTCATCCCCGTGGCCGCCGACGATCCCCGGGTCGGCGCGCGCCTGGTCGAGGTCGTCGGGATCGTCGCTGACGGCATCAGCGCCGGCGCCTTCCCGCAAGAACCCGGGCCGGATGGCGAAAACTGCCGCACGTGCGACTACCGGCGGGCATGCGGGGCGAACCTCGACCTCGTGCGCGAACGGACGGTCCTCGATGGTGCGGGCGCGATTCACGCGCGCCTCGACCCGTCGCTAGCCCTGCCTGGTGCCCCCGAAAGTGAAGGGCCCGAACGTGAAGGGCCAAGCGAGGAGGCCGGATGACCGCGTCGCCACTCCCCCCACCCGCGCCAGCGGAGGACAGGCTGGGGGCTGGGGCGCTGGTCGACGACCCGGCGCGCCGGCGCCTCGCCGAGGATCTCGACACCACGTTCGTCGTCGACGCCGGTGCCGGGACTGGCAAGACGCATGCCCTCGTCACGCGCGTCGTCGCCCTGGTGGCGCATGGCCGCGTCCGCATGGGTGCCCTGGCGGCGATCACGTTTACCGAGGCGGCGGCGGCCGAGTTGCGCGACCGCATCCGCGGCGGCCTTGACCGGGCCTCCGAGGATCCCGAACTCACGGAGGCGGCGCGCGACCGGTGCCGAATGGCGTCGGCGGAGATCGACGCGGCGGCCATCCAGACGATCCATGCCTTCTGCGCACTGCTGATCCGCACGTTCCCCATCGAGGCAGGCCTGCCCCCGGGGTACCGCACGTGGGACACCCTCGAGGAGGACCGGTCGTTTGACGAGGCCTTCCGCGCCTGGGTCCGTGACGATGCCAGGCCAGGCACGCCGGCCGGCGACGACCTCCTGCACGCCCTGCACCTCGGCCTTCGGCCCGACCTGTTGCCCGACCTGGCCGCGAGGCTCGCGCGCGAGCCGGACCACGGAGGTGGCGATCACCCTCGCGTGGCGTCGCGCGACGACCAACCCGTGCCAGACCCGCTCGTGTCGGCGCGATCGGTCCTCGACGCGTTCGATGCCATTGACGACTTCCTGGTCCACGCCCTCGATGGCGAGTCCGACCGGTTAGTCATGCATGTGCGCGCGTTGGACCCCAGCCGCCAGGCGCTTGCCGAGGCGTGCGCGCGCGAGGATCGGAACGGCGTCGTCGCGGTCCTCGCGCGCCTCGTAGCCCTCAAGGTCCGCAGCCGATTCGGTCAGAAGCCGCGTTGGCACGATCCGCGTCGTGGGGTCCCCCCCCTCGAAGCGACCCGGGCAACGCTGTCGACCATCGCCACGACGTGCGAGGACGACGTCAAGGCGATCCGGTCGCAGGCCCTGGGCCGGGTCCTTGACCACCTCCTCGAGTTCGTTGGGCGCGAGTTTCGCCGCCGCCGCTCGTTGGGCGTCGCGACCTTCCAGGACCTGCTAGTTCGTGCGCGCAACCTCCTGCGCGATGACCCCGACGTGCGGGTCCGCGCCCACGCGCGATGGCAGCGCCTCTTCGTCGACGAGTTCCAGGACACCGACCCGCTGCAGGCCGAGATCGCCTGGTTCCTCGCCGCCGACCCGGAACAGGCGGCCGAACGCGACTGGCGCCAGTTGCGGGTCGTTCGCGGACACCTCTTCGTCGTCGGCGACCCCAAGCAGTCCATCTACCGCTTCCGGCGCGCGGACATCGCCGCGTATGACGAGGTCTACGACGTGCTTGCGCCACGGAGTGGCGGCGCTCGCGTACGCCTCGTGCAGAACTTCCGTTCGGTCGCGCCGATCCTCGACTGGGTGAACGACGAGTTTGGGGCGGCGATCGTGCCCGAGAGCGGCGTGCAAGCGGAATACCTGCAGCTGGAGGCGCGCCACCCTGCCGGTGCGGCCGGATCGACCGCCAACCCCGCCGGGCCGTACCGCTTCGGCGACGCGATCGATGGCCCCGTGGCCGAGTGCCGGTACCAGGCGGCGTTGGACCTCGGGCGGGCAATCGCCCAGATGGTCGCCGAGGCATGGTCGGTGCGCGACCCCGAGACGGGAATCCCGCGCCCGGTGAGGCATGCCGACATCTGCGTCCTGCTGCCGGTGCGGACCGGGCTTGCGGCCATCGAGCGGGGCTTGCAGGCGTCGGGCGTGCCGTACCGCGGGGTCGGGGGTGCCCTCGTCGCCTTCAGTGCCGAAGTGCGGGACCTCATCGCGTGCCTTCGCGCGATCCATGACCCGACCGACCAGGTCGCAGTTGTCGGCGCGCTCCGGTCAGCGGCCTATGCATGCCGGGACGACGCCCTCGTCTCGTGGGTCGATCACGGACGCGACTTCGACCACGCGCAGGACTTGGAGGGGGCACCGGAAGGCCCGGTGCGGGACGCCTTGCTCTCGCTGAATGCACTCCGCGACGCGCGCACCGGTCGGAGTGCTGCGGTCACCGTCGAACACCTGGTCAGGGAGCGCATGCTCGCGACAGGCACCTTCCTGCACCGGCAGCCGCGGGAGGCGTGGCGGCGCGTCCGCCTCGTCATTGCGCAAGCCCGCGTCCTCGCCGATTCGGGACTGCCGACACTGCGCGACCTGATCGAGTGGTTCGACTCCTTCGAGGCCGGTCGTGCCGACGCGCCCGCGCAACCCGTCGAGGGAGACGAGGATGCCGTGCGCCTGATGACGGTCCACGGGTCGAAGGGCCTCGAGTTTCCCGTCGTCTTCCTGACCGGGCTAGACGGCCGGGTGCCGTCCGGCGCCGACCAGGCAGAGGTCCTCCTTGATCGCGAGACCGGCATGATCGAGGCGAAATGCGGCGTCCTGGGGACGGCGGGCCACGAGACGGTCTCGTCGCGTGAGGCGCGCGTCCTGAAGGCTGAGCGCATCCGGCTCGAGTACGTCGCCGCCACTCGCGCACGGGACTACCTCGTCCTCCTGCTCCACCGGAAGGCGACCAAGACCCTGGGATCGAGTCCCACGGCGGCCCGGCGGATCGCTCACCGCCTCGACGGGAAGGCTCCGGAGGACCTCACCGTTCGACCGTTCCCGTTGCGAGCCGTCGCCCTGCCGGACATTCCCGGCCCTGACCGGTTGCGGGTGATCGGTCCTGGCACGCCCGTGGCGGACTACCTCGAGGCGGAGCAGGCGTGGGAGACGGCCCGACATGGCGCCATTGCTCGCGCGGCCACCAGGCGGGTCGTTACGCCGAGCAGCTTGCGGGCCGTCCTGCTTCCCTCTCCCGCCGCAGCGCGGGGCGCTTGCGGCCAATGGAAGGGGGCGCGTACGCGGATAACGATGGCGTCCTTCCCCCCATGGTCACCCTCGGACGAGGATGCCGACGACTGGACCGACCTCGCACGTGAGACGAGTGGAGGCCACGCCACGGACAGTAGCGAGCCGATCGACTCGCGGGTCGTCGCCCAACGCCGCGGCACCGCCGTCCACCGGGTCATCGAGTTGATGGACCTTGCCGACCCGGGGAATCTGATGGAACTCGCCCTCGTGGCGGCGCGTGATGTGCGGTGCCCGGGTGAGGAGGAACGCATCGCGGCGATGGCGTCGCGCGCGGCCCGAAGTCCCGCGATCCGGTCGACGACCACTGGTGGACGGACTTGGCGCGAGCTGGCGCTTGGTGCGCGCCTCGGCGGCGACGGCCCCGAGGGTTTCGTCGTGTCTGGCCTGATCGACCTCGTCCACGAGGCGTCCGACGGCACGTTTCACGTCTTCGATGTCAAGACCGATGCCGTGCGCGACGCCGCGGATGCCCGGCGGGTCGCCCGAGAGTACGAGGCGCAAGGCGGCGCGTATGCCCTCGCCCTCGGCGCCCTCCTCCCCGGTCGCCGGGTCACGTCCGTGACGTTCGTGTTCGTCGCGCCCGACGACGGGCCGTTCGACGTGACCTACGCCGGAGAGGCGGTCCCGCGACTGGAGGAAGTCGCCCGCGCGCGGGCCCTCGATCGCCTGTCTCCCGCTACCACGCAACGGGGGAGGGACCGCGTACGCGGATAACGATGGTGGGGGGTGGTGCTTCCCTCTCCCGCCGCAGCGGGGGGCGCTTGCGGCCGATGGAGGGGGGTCTTCTCCCCCTACCCGCGCCAGTTCCAGGGCAAGCCGAGGAAGGCGGCCCACGTGGTGCGAACCCCGGGGCGCAAGACGTGGACGTGCCCGCTGGCGGTGTCAGTCACGAAGACCGCCCCGTCGGCGCCGACCGCGATCCCCTGCGGCCAAAGGAACCTGACCGGGGCGTCACCCCGCCCGCCGTGTGTCTCGAGGTGGCGCCCGTCGGTCGCGAACCGCTGCACCCGGTGGTTGTCGGTATCCGCGACCCACACGGTGCCGTCCGGTCCCACCGCGATGCCGAGCGGCCAGTCGAACTCGCCCGGGCCCGTCCCCCGGCGCCCCCACATGTGCCGGAATGCGCCGTCCGGCGCGAACGACTGGATCCGGTTGTTGCCGAAGTCGGCGACGTGCACCGTGCCGTCTGGCCCCACGGCAACGCCGCGCGGGTAGCGGAACTCCGCTGGGCCGTCGCCCTCGCGCCCCCATGTCACCCGGATGGTGCCATCGGCCGTAATCGCGCGGATCCGGTGGTTCACCGTGTCGGCGACATACGCCGTCCCGTCCGGTCCGGTCGCGATGCCCGACGGCCGGTCGAAGGCCCGCGTGCCGTCGCCCCCCCACGTATCCAGGTGGCGCCCGTCGGTGGAAAACCGTTGCACCCGCGAGTTGTCGCGGTCGGTCACGAGGACCGTGCCCCCTCGCTCGATCGCGATTCCGTAGGGGCCCTGAAACGCGCCCGGCGCATCGCCAGGACCGCCCCATGACGCCGTGACCGCGCCCCGCGGCGACAGTCGCACGACCCGATGCCGCCCGAACTCCGCGACGTGCACGGTGCCGTCTGGCCCCACGGCGAGGCCGATCGGGCGCTGGAAGGCACCGGTGCCTCCCCCCTCCCGCCCCCATGCTTCCGACCCGCCACCATCTGCCCGGATGGCCCGCACTTGCCGGGTCGCCCGGTCGGCGACCATCACGCGACCGCGGTCGTCGCTGGCAATGGCGACCGGGAAGGGCCGCGGGCCGGGGCCGTCCCCGAACGAGATCACGGTTGCTGACCCGTCCAGGCCTCGGTGCCAGACGACGCGCACGCCCTCGTCGATGATGTCGAGCGACCCGTCCGCGCGGAATGCGACCCCGGTCGGTTCGGCAAGGCGGCCCCCGTCACCGACCTGCACGATCGACTCCACGAGGGTGCCGGTCCCGTCCAGTAGGACGACCCGGCCGTTCCCGGTGTCTGCCACGGCGATCAATCCGCCCGGGCCGGTCGCGATCCCCGACGGCTTGCGAAACGGCACGGTGTCCCCTCGCGGGCCGGGCCATGAGGAGACGAGGGCGCCGGTGGGGGCAAGTCGCTGCACCCGATCATTCCCGCGATCGGTCACCAGGATTGACCCCTCAGCCTCGACCGCCACTCCGGACGGACCGTCGAAGTCCCCCGGACCGGACCCGCGCCGCCCCCACGCGGCGATCGGTCGCCCGTCGCGCGTCAGGCGTTGCACCCGGTCGTTCCCGTGGTCGGCGACGATCACGTCACCACCGGGAGCGATCGCGATCGCCCCCGGCCAGTCGAACGCGCCTGGCCCGGTGCCGCTCGTCCCCCAAGAGGCGCGTCGGCGCCCATCCGTACCGAGGCGCCAGACGATCGCCCGGTCCCGATCGACGACGAGCGTCGTGCCGTCCACCGGGTCGATCGCAAGGCCACGCGGTGCCGCAAATGTCGGCGTGTCGCCATCGTCGCCAAAGAACGCCCAGTCCCGCGCCGCTCCCGTTTCGCGCGCCGCCGTGAGCGGTTCCAGCGCCAGGATGACCACGATGGTCGCGAATGCAAGGAGGGTGGCGAGCCCGAGTCGGGGAAGTCGGGGCGACATGAGGCTAGTCAGGGTTGCTTCGCCCGGATCCAGTCCGTGCGACGTGACAACCGACCACGCGGCCATGGCACGCCGAACGGTGCGCGCGCGTGCCGCTACCGGCCGCGAACGTGCCGCGTGGGGCGCAACCGTGGCGCAAGTCGCTCGTCTGGGTTATTGCGATCACGAGGTGAAAGTAGAGCCTCGCCTCGTGACGTGCGACTCCCGGTCGGGCGTGCTATGGCAGGCACGCCCGGCCATTTTCTTTTCAGTGGCCTCGTCTTGTCAACCCGGGCCCCTGTTGGGTCGAGTACCGTCGCACCCGGAACGCCCCCTCCGCCGCTTCGCGGGAGAGGGGAGCGGCATCGACCGCCGAAGTGTTGGGCACGCTCCTACCGTCCCGCGAGCAGGAGGCGTTCGGCGAGGGCCTCGACATCGACCGGCCAGAGCGACCGAGGCCGTGGCCTCTTGATCGGGTTTGCAGGCAGTGGCAATGTGATCGGCCGGCACGTCAGGACGAGGCGGCGCCATTGCGAAGGCACTGCGTTGCGCCCGTGGGCCGCGCCGAGGAGTGTGCCCCCGCGATCGCGGCCGTCGGCGCCGTCCGTCACCACCAGCGGGGCCTGGGTGTAGGCCAGGTCGCCGGGGGCCACGGGGTCGGCCACGAGGCGGGTGCGC
>CAMBEO010000044.1 GCA_945865725.1 Thermoflexus hugenholtzii JAD2
CGAGGTCTGCACCGCGAGCATGGCCGGCCATGCCGTCCCCCAGCTCCTCCCCGCCTCCGCCTGATCCCAGGCGGCCTTCAGGCTGCACCGGGCGTGGCAGGACCAGTCACCAGTTGCGCGTTCCCAACTGACCCCGTGAACGGTTACCCCCACTTGAACTTGCCGGCGATCGCCTTGTCGCCCGGGACGAAGTGGTTGCCGTAGCCCGCCTGGACCATCGCCACCTTGCCCGTTGCGAACAGCTCGTCACCGCTAAACCCGGAGCCGAAGACGGGAGCGGTGTCCTTCCACATCTTCTGCATCCACTTGAGCGCCTCGATGGCGCCGGCATCCCCGAGGGTGACCTTCTTCCCGGCGGCGTCGTACGTCTCGGCGCCGAAGGCGCGGACGTTACAGCCCATCGCCGTCTGGCCACCGGCAGGCAGGAACCCGAACTGCGTGCGGCTGCCGGCGGCACCCTTCGTGGCCTTCTTCGCAGCCTCGTAAAGGGCGTCGTACGACGTGGTTGCCTGCTCGATCGTGACGCCAGCCTCTTTCAGGAGGTCCTCGTTGTACATGACGAGGCAGTTCTGGCAATGCGATCCCCAAGGCATGCCGTGCAACTTGCCTTGGTAGCGCATGTTGTCAAGTCCGACCTTCGTGTAGTCACCGAGGTCGTACTTGTCCTTCGCGATGATCGAGTCGAGCTCGCGGGGGATGCCATTCTCGGCATAACCGAGGAAGTTGCCGTTGCTCGCCCAGATGAAGTCGCCCGCTTGACCCGTGGCGTACAGGGCCGAAATCTTCGCCCAGTACTCCGGTTCGCCGGGCAAGGTGTCCATGACGACCTTGATGTTCGGGTTCTTTTCCATGAACTTGGGCATCAGTCGGTTCTGCCACTCGGCATCGCCGCCCTGGCGGAAGTTCGTCCGGATTTCGACCTGCTTCGCGGCCGGCGCGGCCGTTGGCGCCGCGGCGGGCGCCGCCGCGGCCGTTGGCGCCGCCGGGGCTGCTGGTGCCTTTGTCGGCTGCGCCGGCGGGGCCGCCGCAGGGGCGGCCTCGCCGCCGCACGCCGCCAGTACGCCGCTCGCGCCGAGGACCGCGAGTAGCGACCGCCTCGTCCGCGCCTTACCAAGATCCATGGCCGTTCCTTCCATCCCGATGCGACGACGTGATGCGTCGCGGACGGCAGGATATCCGGGCCGCCACCGTACTGCAACGCAATCCGCGAACGACGTCCGGCACCATCTGGTCGTGGTTCCCTCTCGCCCAACCCGCCGGCGAGCGCTCTCAGGGATTGGCGCGGTCGTCTCGACCGCCGTGGGCGCCGCTGCGTGCGCGCCACCGGTCGCCGACCCGCGGGAAATCCTTGCGCGTCCGCGCGCCCGCTCGATCGACGGCTGGCACTCCCAACCCGCTCGCGCCGAGTGGCTTGATGCCGCGCTGCCGGACTACGGCGCGGCGACCGGGACCGACCTTTCGATCCGTTGGACCCAAGTCCCTGACCCGGCGCGCCTGGTACAGACGCTCCTCATCACGATCAACTCGGGCGCCGCGTTCCCGGACATCGTGGACCTCGACCCCTCGTGGGGAGGCCGGATCACTCGCCTGGCACCCTCTCCCCTGCTGGCACTCCAAGACCGATTGAAGGGCGGGTCCCACGATTTCGTCCAGGCGGCCTTCACGGACCCGTGGACGGTCGGGGGGCGCGTACATGCGCTCGCGAGCGAACTCAACCTCGTCCTCCTCGGCTATCGCACCGACGTGTATTCGGCAAGTGGCGTCCGAGCACCGCTTCCGACATGGGACGACGCGATCGACGCCGGCCGACGCGTCGCCGCACGGGCTCCGGATGGCCTCTTCTTCGTTCGCGCCGATGCCGCTGGCACGGTCCTCGCGCTGGCGACCCAGGCGGGAGGAGGGTTCGTCGGTCGTGGCGGGGTCCTGCAACTCGACCATCCCGCAAACGTGCGCGCCCTCGGGTTCCTCGAGTCCCTCGTCAACCGGGATCGCGCCGCCGCCGTCCTCCCGTTTGACCGGCCCGGTGGGAACCGACCCGGCGGGGACATGCTAGGCGACGCGGCGCGAGCGGCCTTCCGTAGCGGTTCGGTCGCAGGTGACATCGGTCCGATGGCCCGGCTTTCCGGCGAGATGCGGGTCGATGCGCCGGAGACCGCGGGTCGATGGCACGTCCAGGCGCTGCCCCGTTGGCCGGGGGCACCGGCGCGCCAACCGGGGGTCGTCGTGCCAGGGAGCGGCCTCGCCGTCCTGAAGGAAAGCCCGGCGGTCGACCTCGCCGCGGATTTCGTGACGTGGGCGCACCTCGGGCACGCACCGCTGCTGGACTTCGAGCGAAGGCAGACGTGGCCGGTCAACCGGCGCCTGTACGAGGACCCGCGCCTTGCCGACCCCGTGCCATGGTTCCACGGGCAATCGGTCGGCACGATCCTTCGCGAGGCATCGGCAAGCGTCGTGGCGTGCGCCCAAGGCCCGTATTGGCCGGAAATCGCACGGGTCTTGACCCCAGCGATCCGCGCGGTGATGAATGGCCAGGCCGATGCGCGTGGCGCGCTCGCAGAGGCCCAGATCGCCGCTCGCGCCCTGGTCGTCCAGGCCGGTGGCTCCCCGGGCTAGCGCGCCGAGGGACGCTTCCTCTCACAATCCCGACTGCCCGTACGATCCCGCTGATGGACACGAACCTGAGCGATGACGCCGTGCGCGACACCTTGCGCCGTGCTCGCCGCGTCGCGATCGTCGGCCTTTCCGATCGCCCAGACCGGCCCTCGTATCGAGTGGCCGCCTACCTCCTGGCCGTCGGCTACGAGATCGTGCCGGTCAATCCGATGGTCGCTTCGGTGCTTGGCGTCGCCTCGGCGCCATCCATCGCCAGGATCGACGGCCCGGTCGACATCGTCGACGTATTCCGGCGCACCGAGGAGACGGATGCGGTGATCGACGAGTCGATCGCCTCCGGGGCGGGAACCCTCTGGCTCCAACTGGGCATCGTGAACGAGCCTGGAGGCATCCGGGCTCGTGCGGCCGGTCTCGCGTTCGTCCAGGATCGATGCCTCGCCGTCGAGCACGCCCGCCTCATCGGCGCCACGTGATGGCACGCCCGATCCCCGTCCTCCTCGATGTCGATACGGGAATCGATGATGCCCTGGCCATCCTCCTCGCCCTGCGTTCACCGGAAATCGTCGTCGTGGGCGTCACGTGCGTTGCCGGCAAGGTTCGCCTGCCCCTGGTCGTGCGAGACTCTCGATCGATTCTGCTCCCCTCTCCCGCGAAGCGGGGGAGGGGCTGGGGCTGGGGCTGGGGGTGGGGGTCGACGGGAAACGCCACCGCCCTCGTGGCGGAAGCCAGATCACTGGTTCGCCATGATCCCGGAGCGGGCAGGATCAACTGTCCCAACGAATTTCGGTTTCCCTGTGCAATTGAAGTGATCCGGGGTCGCTTTCGTCGGGCCGTGGCCGTGGCCGCGCCGCTTTCCCGTGGTGGGGTCTGGTCCGCGGGCATCCTTGCCCGCTCCGGGATGTTGGGTGACGTGCGGGCTGACGTTGGGCCGTGGCCGTGGCCGCACCGCTCTCCCGGGGTGGGGTCTGGTCCGCGGGCAACCGCGTCCCCTCCGGGATGCTGGGTGACGTGCGGGCTGACGTTGGGCACGCGTACTGGGCGCGCGGGCTTCCAGCCCGCTCCGCCGCGTGGGTGTCGCCCGGACCTGCTCCCCTCTCCCGCCAGGCGGGGGCGGGGCAGGGGGTGGGGGCGCTCCGCCGCGAGGGTGTCGCCCGGATCTGCTTCGCTCTCCCGCCGGGGTGGTGGGCTTGGTCCGCGGGCATCCTTGCCCGCCGGCATGGTGCCCGTCGCCCCGAACGGCTATGTCGCGGAGCGCGTCGATGCCGACCGGTTGGTGACGCGCTTCCGCGAGCGCCTCGGCCTCGTCTCTCGCTGATGCCTTTCCTTTCCCGGATCGCGGTCATCGGTCCGACCGCGATTGACCTGGTGGGCGGACTTGGCCTCGCCGGGAATGTCGTCTCCCGAACGGCAGGCATGGCCTGGCGCTCGCACGGGAGGGAAGTCGCCGAAACGGACGTCGGAGGCCTGGTCAAGCCGACCTGTGCGATCGCCCCATTCCACGCCTCCCACGCGGGCCACGCCGGCGCAGTCGGTCAAGCACGCCACGTGCTTGCGGTGACGCCATCGATCATCGTCGCGGACACCACGTGTACTGACTGCCTGTCAGGGGGCACCGTTTCCGTGATCGAGGGAGCCGTGAGGATCGTGGCGATCGGCCGCCCGCCACTCGCCAGTTGCCTCGACCTGATCCTCGCGGTCGGGATGGCGCTCGGCGTCCCCGATCGGGGAGGTGCACTGCACCAGCATCGCGTCGCGCGGATGCTTGCATTGCGCATGCACGTCGCCCGGTACCTCGTGCGGACCTCGGGCGCGCGTCGCCCGGTGGTGATCGCCGCCAGGTCGGACGGTGGGGAATGGCGCGTGCACGACGACGTTCGGGCGCACGAGGTTGTCGATGCCGGCGGAGGGATGACGGCAGGAACGCCCGGCGCCCTTCTGGACCCCGCGACCGTCCAGGCGCTTCGCCCGGACATCATCCTCGCCGGCACGGACGGGCGCGATACGGGCGACACGGTTTCCCGGGCCCGTGCGATTGGACTTTACCGTGGCGTCACGGACGCGCAATCGTGGCATGCCGATTGGGATGCCCTCCTCGGCTCCTCCGGGCCGTTCGTGGTCGATGCCGTCGAGGCAGCAATCCGTGCCACGCTACCGGCAGCGCTTGGCGCGAACGGGACGCCTCCCCGGCCAGATCTCCTCAAGCGAATCACGCCCGGCGACGACTAGCGGGGCAGGGGTGGTGCTTCCCTCTCCCGCCGCAGCGGGGGAGGGATTGAGGGTGGGGCCAGCCAGTGCTTCCCTCTCCCGCCGCAGCGGGGGAGGGATTGAGGGTGGGGGCTATGGGTGGGGTGGTGCTTCCCTCTTCCGATGACCGGTGGCGAAGGCGGCTATCACGACGGGCGTCCCTACTGGGAGCGCTCTCTCCTCGCCGCGTCGTCGCTGGCCTCAAGTCGTGCGATCTCGCGGTCAATCTCGGCGAGGTCCTCGTACTGCTCGGCGCACAACCGGTAGCAACGGTCCAGGTAGAGCTGCGCGAGGCGCGTGCCAATCGCACCAGTCCGCGCCGCCCCGGCCACCAGCTCGTCGGACCGGTACTTGGCCGGAAGGGTCGCGCCCAGTCGAAGGAGCGCGTCGCGCACGGCGCCGTCGGAAGTCCCGCCTTCCCGCTCGACGTCGTCGCGCAAGCGTCCGACGAGACGGGTCATCTCGTCGATCCGAGCGCGTTCGTCCATCAGCAGCCAGCGGAACGTGTCATCGTCGGTGTCAAGATGTGGGCCGTCCGCGCCGTCCATCGGAGCAAGTGAACGACGGAAGGCGTCGGCATAGTCACGAACTGCTTCCTGCGCCTGGTGCATTAGCGCGAGCGGCGAACCATCAGTCGTACCCGCGTCGACGAGATCGTCGTCCCGACGATCCGCGAGCCGCACCGCCTCACGTACCGTCATTGCTTCCGGAATCGGGGGCATCGGCACGGCGTCGAGCCCCTGCAGTGCGCCGGCCATGCCCTGGAACTGGGAGGCGAGCGCCGGCGGCAAGTACTTCATCGGCTCGACGATGATCGGGAGGACGACGGCGTACGTCGCGAAAGCCTCGTCCGATCCGGCCGACCGACGGAACACGACCAACGCGTGCCCTCGCGGCCGGTGCGCGTCCCCGCGCATGAACACTAGTTCCAACGCGACGCACCTCCTGCCTCGGCAACCGACCGCACCTCCTGGATCGGCAAGGACTGTGGCACGATTTCCAGTATCCAGCACGGGGAGGCCGGAGCGGTCCGTATCGCGGGCGGAACCCGACCCCCGGCCAGGTTAGCCAACGCCCCCAGGAGGAATGATGTCGGACCTGACGATCGCGCAACGTCTCGCCGAGGACGTGAAGTCGGCCATGCGCGCCCGCGACGAACGTCGCGTCGCGGCGATCCGAATGCTCCGGGCGCTGATCGGCAACCTCGCAATTGCCCGGACGGACCGGAAAGATCCGAAGCACGGAGAGCCGGTCACCGAGGCGGACGTGGTGATCTTGATCCAGAAGGAGATCGCGCAGAAGCTCGAGACGATCCACTACGCGGAGGTAGGAAACCGCACGGAGCTGCTCGTGAAGGAACGTGCCGAACTTGCAGTGATGCAGGAATACCTGCCGAGGATGCTAACGCGCGAGGAGATTCGGGACGCGGTCGATGTGATCGTTGCTGACGTGGGGCGGGAATTCAAGCAGGTCATGCCCCGCGCGGCCCAGGCCCTCCGCGGACGTGCCGACGGCAAGCTCGTGAACGAGGTGGTCCGGGAAGCGACTTCCTAGGGACGAGGCACCCGCGCTACGCCGTTGGCCCTGCTATCGAGACGACCACGCGGTCATACGCCGGGATGTGCGTGCGCGCCGCCGCGTTCACCTCGTCAAGCGTGAGCGCGTCGATGATCAACGGGTACCTGTCAAGGTAGTCGAGGCCGAGCGCGTGCGCGACCATGTCCGAGACCGTGCCGGCAACACCATCATTCGTTTCCAAATGTAGCGCCATGCTTCCAATGCTGAATCGGCAGGCCCGTTCGAACTCCTCCTCGGTCACGCCTTCCACGCGCAACTTCGTCAGTTCGGTACCGATGGCATCCAAGGCTGCCTCGACGTTTTTCGGGTTGACCCCGGCCCGAACCGACCAAGGCCCCGCCAGCACGTTTGCATCGAGGTCGCTCGAAATGCCGTAGGCGAGGCCCATCGCCTCGCGCACGGTCTCGCCGAGGCGTCCCATCATGCCGAGGCGCCCGAACACGAGATTGGCGATGCGCAGGGCGTAAAAGTCCGGATGGTCGCGGGCGATGCAAGGCACGCCGAGGATCAAGTCGGCTTGCGTCTTTCCCTCGAGCGTCGCATCGTGACGTGACGGCTCCGGAGCAGGCGCGCCCGGTACGGTACCCCCGGCAATGCTCCTGCCCGACCACGTGCCGAACCTCGCTTCAAGCGCCCCGACGACCTGATCGAAAGCGACGTCTCCCGAGACGACGATGACCGCTCCAGCCGGGGAGTACTTTTGCGCGTGAAACTCGCGCAGGTCTGGCGCCCCGATGGCGTCCACCGTATGCAAGTAGCCGTGCGCGCGCAGGCGGTATGGGTGCCCTTCCGGGTAGCACCGCTCACGGAAGTGGCGTTGGGCAACCGAGCCAGTATCGTTGTCGGCCTGCCGGAGACCGTTTCTCGCCTGACCAAGCAGGAGCCCGACCTCGTCGTCCGGAAACGTCGGATTGCGGATGAGGTCGGTGACTAGGTCGAGCGCAAGCGCAAGGTCCTCTGACAAGCATCGTGCTGACACCGTCGTCTGGTGCCGGCCGGCCGAGGCCCCGAGGGACATTCCGGCGGCGTCAATCGTCGCGTTGATCTCGGCAAACGTCCGGGTCGTGGTTCCGCGGATGAGGCCGCTCCCCACGAGGCTCGCCAGTCCGGCGGTCGCAGGCAGGTCTTGGGAACTCGACGCTTGGAGGCCGACGCGGACGACCACGATCGGGGACTGCCGGTTCTCGTGGACGATCACCCGGACGCCGCTCGAGAGCGTGGCTTCACGGAGTGCGACCCGCACGCGCGGTGCCCCGGCGCTTCCAACGGCGATCATCTCGCGCCCCCCTCGGGCAGGAACCAGCCAACCGTGCGGTTCTTCTCGACAAGGTACGTCGCGCACGCGCGTCGGACATCCTCGGTAGTCACCCGGTCCAGGTCCTCCAGGTACGTTTCGGCCCGTCGCCATGACCCGGCCATCTCGCTGCTTCCGAGCGACCGCGCCTGGCTGGTCACCCCCTCCGTCCCGAACACGTGCCCGGCACGAAACTGCCTCCGGACCTTCCCGAGTTCCTCGTCGGCGACCCCGTCCCGCGCAATGCGCGCAACAACGTCCAGGGCCGCTTCCTCGACTCGGGCGGGCTCGACGTCCGCTCGCACGGTCGCGCTCACCCGGAACAGGTGCGGGTCGAGCGTCTCGGAGCTTCCCGCGCCAGCGGACGACGCGAGGCCGGTCGCGACGAGGTTGACGTACAGGCGGGAGGACCTGCCTGCGCCGAGCACCGCGCCAAGCATCCAGATCGCCGGGGTGTCCGGGTGGTCGGCCGCCGGCACGTGATACACGCACGAGAAGAGTGGGACCGGACCGGGGCGTCGCACCGTCACGCGCCGTTCACCTTCCTGCGCCGGCTCCTCCGGAGGTTCGTAAATGGCTGGCTCCCCGGCCCGGATCGCCCCGAACTCGCGGTCGACAAGTTCCCGCACGGCCTCACCGTCGAAGTCGCCGATCGCAACCGCCACCGCGTTCCCTGGCACGTAGTGGCGTCGATAAAAGCCATGGAGGTCGTCTCGAGACATCGTCCGCAGGTCGTGCTTGAAGCCGACGACGGGTCTCCCGTACGAGTGGAGGCGATACGCGGCCGACGTCACGGCCTCGTAGAGGGCGTAACCCGGCTGGTTCTCGCTCCCCTCGCGCTCGGAGATCACCACGCCCCGCTCGCTTGCAACCTCGGCGTCGAGAAACCTCGCGTTTTCCATTCGGTCCGCCTCGATCGCCACGGCGAGGGCGATATGCTCCGAGGGCACTGTCTCGTAGTACGTCGTGTAATCAAGCCAGGTCATGCCGTTTCGGATGCCCCCGCATCCGGCGACTGACTTGTCGGCAACGCCCTTCGGGAACCGATCGGTTCCCTTGAAGAGCATGTGTTCGACCCAATGGCTTGCGCCAGTGTGCCCCGGGACCTCGTTCCGGCTTCCGACGCGGTACCACACCCAGAATGTCGCGATCGGTGCCCCGCGCGCCTCTTGGGTGAGCAGCGTGAGCCCATTCGCAAGGCGGGTCTCGATGACGGGCATTCGACCAGTCACGTCGGTGGTCACGATCCCTCCCCGTGTCCGGACGAAACGCATGCAAGGCGCCAAGCCGGGCGCCCTAGGATGCCAGACAGGCGTGGCCACCAAGTTCGGAGCACCGCGGAGCGCAGGCATTCCGCCCGCCGTCAAGCCGCCTGACGCGGTGGCGGCGCGTATACTCGGGCGGTTGGAGGCAGATGTGACTCGATCAAGCGGTACGGGTCCATCACAACCCTCCAGACCTTCGGGCGGACAGTCGCCTCATGAGCACACGTACACCTACATTCGTCCCGCGGAATGGGCGAGGGCACTAGCCCGCGCATATGACATCTCGCTAGACCAGGCGTCCTCAATCCTCGCCGAGGTGCCGGTGGACGACATTCACGAGACCGGGATGCCCGCCTTGGCCATCCTCTGGGAGCGGAGTGTCGAAAGCGGTGCAAGGCATGCGCTAGACCGAGACGTCCTAGCGGGCATGGACCTGGGCTACTTCCGGTGGCGTCGGCGTTCCAATGGTCAGCGGGTACTGGGTGGCACTGAACTCGCGTCGATCGTGGGCATCTGGCAAGTCTCGCGTGACATCGCCGCCGCGGTCGCTACCATAGGGACCGAGGCGGTGTCACTCGAAAGTGATGGGGAAGCCGACCTCGCCGAGGGGACGTCCTACTAGGGACTGGACCGGTCGTCCGGCCCCCAAGCGAGATCGCGCCGTCGAAGCGACGTCCGTCGTGGTACCCGGAGGTGCGAGAGATGTCACCGCCTGCAAGCCCGGAGACCGGCACCGCCAAGGTTGCACTCGTCAAGGCCCCATCGCTCGACGAGGCGCGCCGCGACGCTGCTGCCCAACTCGGCGTGCCTGGGCCAGAGCTCACCTTGACCGTCGTCGAACGGCACCGGGTCGGGTTTCTCGGCTTGGGCGGCGAACAGTTGACGGTCGAGGCACGGTGGTCGCCCAGTGCAGTCGCCTCGGCCGCGCCCGCGGGAGCGCAGTCGACCGGCGCACCTTCCGTACCTGTCCAGTCGTCTCCGCCCCAGCCATTGAATGCACGGCTGTCTTGCGCACGTGGGCGAATCTCGCTGGTCGTCACGCGGCCTGGCCCCGGTCAGCGTGCGGCGTCAAAGCGCGATATCGAGGCGCTGCTCGCCGGTCTGCCCATCTCCGCACGGGATGACGATGCGATCGAAGGTGCCCTCCGTGCGTCCGACGGCGTCGCGAAGCCCGTCGCCGC
This sequence comes from Thermoflexus hugenholtzii JAD2, assembly GCA_945865725.1. Lineage (GTDB taxonomy): Bacteria > Chloroflexota > UBA11872 > UBA12225 > UBA12225 > CAILQO01. Next base: position 10,176 of record CAMBEO010000044.1, read on the forward strand.
CGTTCCGGCGAAGCCCGTTGACCCGGCCGCGGATCCGGTCGCGATCCACGTCACTTCCGATGGCCTCCGCGCCTGGCTTGTCCCGTGGATGGGTGGTGAAATCCGCGGTGACTGGCTCGAAGCCGCTCTCGCTGGCGCGGGCGTGAATTCCGGCATTGACCGAGAAGTGGCTGCGGCCGTCGTCGCGTCCTATCCACTGATGCCAATCGCCGTGGCGACCGGCGTCCATGCCAGTGACGGGGCTGATGCCACGGTCACGTACGTCATCGCCCAGGACGACGGCACGGGCCGACCTGGCGCCGGTGACGACGACCCGGTGAACCTCCGGGAAGTCAAGACCTTCGGGGTGCCAGCACGGGTCGACGGCGTCGTCGCGACAAAGACCCCGTTGGTCCCCTCGGCGGACGGCGTTACCGTCCTGGGCGTGGTCGTCCCCGGGATCGTCGGCAAGGACCTGGACTTGCAGAAGGTCGCAGGCAAGGGCGTGCGCCTTTCCGATGACGGCCTGGCCCTTCTGGCGACCGTCGCCGGCTCCGCGTCATGGGTCGCAGGGAAGCTCTGCGTGGCGCCCCTCACGGCGGTCTCGGGCGACGTCGACTACGCGTCCGGGAATGTCCGCGTCGAGGGCGACCTCACGATCGGGGGCTCGATCGTGAACGGTTTCATCGTCGAGGCGTCCGGCAACATCGCCGTAATGGGGGCGATCGAGGGCGCAAAGGTCCGGGCCGGCGGCTCCCTGGTCGTGATTGGCGGGATCATCGGCCAGGACATCGGCACGGTCGATGCCGGTGGGGCCGTGACCGCCCGGTTCATCGACGGGGCCACGATCCGAGCGGGCGGAAACGTCACCGTCGCCGCCGAGGTCCGGCACAGCACCGTCCTGTCAGATGGCAGCGTGGTCGTCGGGGGCGGAAGGGGGGCCGGCCGGATCACCGGAGGGCTGACCCGTGGTCGCCTTCGGGTCGAGGCCAACGAGATCGGTGCCGAGAGCGGGACGCCGACCAAGGTCCAGTGCGGGTGGGGCCGGGAACTTGACGCCCCGGATCTGGAGCCGGTCGAGGCCCCGCGGATCGTCGCGCGCGCAGGTGCCCGTCCTGGCGTGTCGTTGACGGTCGGCGGCGCCACCGCCGCCATCACCGCGCCGACGCCGGGGGGCTACTGGCGCGAGGTTGACGGCAAGCTCTCGTTCGTCACGGTCGGCCGGTAGCCGGCACGCGCAAGGGCGCGCAGGCACCTGATGGCTCCGACGCGCCGGCGCGGTGATCGCGAGCACCGCGACGCGCACGACCCGTCGATCCCGGACCTCGCGCGCCTTGCCGGTTCACCCCTCGACGTCGACGCGATGCTGGAGCGGGCCACCGCCCTCGTCGCTCGCCTCACGAACGCGGACCGGGCGAGCCTCTTCCTGCTCGACCGGTCCGGCGACCTGCTCGTGCCATCCGCGCTCGTGGGCATGGATGACGAGTTCACCCGTGCCTGGAAACTACGTCCCCTGCGCATTGCCGACGAGCCGCTCAGCCGCGAGGCCATCGAGACCCGATCGGTCGTGGTTATCGAAGATGCCCGGCGAGACCCGCGCACGGACAAGGGGATGGTCGGCTTCTTTGGCGACCAGAGCATCCTGGTCGCCCCGCTCATCGCAAACTGGGACCGCCCTGACCGAACCCTTGGCACCCTTTTCGTGAACCACGTGAAAGCGCCGCACCGCTTCACGCGGCGGGACATCGACACGATGGAGGCGGTGGCCGCCCAAGTCTCGATCTTGCTCGAGAATGCCCGGCTGTCGGGGGTTACCCGCCGTCTGGCCTCCCAGCTACGGCGCAGCTTCCAGGTCGCAGGAGACACGCTCGCCCTCGCAACGGCCGAAACGTCCAATCTCCCGGGGATCCTCCAGCAACTGCTCGACCTGGCCATCGAGCTCGTGGACGCGGAGGGTGGAACCGTGTCCGTGCTTGACGATTTCGCACGCGGCACCGAGATCGTCGCGTCCAGCGCTCGTCATGGGCACGACCCGGCCACGAGCGCGCATGGCGGCGACGCGACCGCTATCCGGGATACGGTGAAATCGGCCGACCGCCCGGGAGGCGGAGGCGTGGCAAACGTCGAGGCCGTTCCGATCCCGGGGCTCTCGCAACGAGGGTCTCGCACGCGAGACGGTGCCGAGATCGTCGCCCCCTTCTCCCACCGCAGCATGGGCGGAGGAACCTCCACTGGCAGCGCCAACGTCGATCGCTGGACGACGCACCCGACCTCTCGCTCGGACGATGACATTGCCGAGGACCCGGGCGCGATCCCTGGGACGACCAACCCGGGCTTTCCACTCGGTGCATTGACCGTCTGGCGCGACGACACTCCCTTTGGTCTGGATGCGCGCGCCCTGCTCGCCACGATCGCCTCCTACGCGGGCGTCGCCATCGAGCAACGCCGCCTCGCGTATGGGGTCGCCAACGAGCGCGCCCGGCGCGAGGCCGCCGAGCGCTCGCAGGCGGAGTTCCTGTCGATGGTCACCCACGAGCTGCGCACGCCGCTCGCGCTCATCGCGGGATACGCGGCGACCCTGCGCCGACGGGACATCATGTTGCCGGAGGCCACGGTGCTCCGGTTCCATGAGGGGATCGGCGATGCCACGGACCGCCTCGCCCGCCTGATCGACAACCTCCTCACCTCGTCGGCACTTGAGGCTGGGCATTTCGTGGCGCGCCCCGAACCGCTAGACCTCGTCGAGGTGGTCTTGGGCGCCGCGTCCGCGATCACCGTCCTCGACCTCGCACGGCCAGTCACCGTCGAGATCGCGGAGCGACCACTCCCCGTCACTGGCGACCCTGACCTCCTCGCCCTGGTCGTCCAGAACCTTGTCGGAAACGCCCGGAAGTACACCGCGCCGGGGTTGCCCGTGCGGATCATCCTTAGTGCCCGCCCGGGGTGGGTCAGGGTCTCCGTCGCCGATACCGGTCCAGGAATCCCGAGTGACGCGATCGACCGCATCTTCGACAAGTTCTTCCGCGTCTCGATCGACGACGGGGACGGAATGCCTGGGGGAAAGGGGCCTCCTTCTCCCCTCTCCCGCGGGGCGAGGGAGGGGCAGGGGGAGGGAGCTTCCAGCGGGCAGCCTTCTGGTCTTGGGCTCGGCCTGTTCATCTGCCGCCAGATCACCTCCGCGCATCGTGGTCGGATCTGGGCTGAAAACATCCATGCTCCAGGCGACCGAATCGGGTCCCGACCGGTCGGCGCAAAGTTCATCATCGAAATCCCACGCGCCGTCTAGTCGAACACGGTCGTGGAATCGCACGGGTTTCACGCGCCGCGTCGCCGAGCCAGTCACCGTCGAGGCGGGAGAAGGGAGAACCATGACGGCCACCAGCCCTGCGGGTGACGATGGGCGGCGTGATCGACGCCCGTCAATCCTGATCATCGAGGATGAACCGGGCCTCGCGGAGGTGATCTCCCTAAATCTTCAAGCAAGCGGCTTTGACACAGCCATCGCAACCGACGGGCTCGAGGCCCTCTACGCCCTGGACCGCGAGATTCCCGATCTGATCCTGCTCGACCTCCACTTGCCCAAGGTCAGCGGCTTTCGCCTGATCCACCTCCTGCGATCGCGCGAGGCCACGGCAAGCGTGCCGGTCATCGTGATCACGGCACTCAGCTTCCGCGAGGCTGAAGAGGTCATTCGCGCAGGAGCAGACGCCTTCCTGACGAAACCCTTCTCGACCGACGACCTCCTCGCCCACGTCCGCCACCTGATTGCCCTTCGCGACCAACCGCCAGCGTAGCCCAGTATCACCTCGTCCCCATTGCGTACCATCGGGGGCCCGGGGAAGTCCCCCACCCCCTGCTGAAAACTCCCACGCTCGCGGGAGGGGGGAGTGAATGCCCGCGATCCCGGAGGGCCCCGATGAGAAGCAACGCCGCGCGCGCCACCATCACGTCCGTGATCGGCCGGGAAATCCTGGACTCGCGCGGGAACCCGACCGTCGAGGTCGACGTCCGAACGGCTTCGGGCAATGTCGGCCGCGCCGCCGTCCCTTCCGGCGCATCGACCGGTGCCCATGAGGCGGTCGAGCTGCGCGACGGCAACCGTCTCCGGTACGGCGGGAAGGGTGTCCTCACGGCAGTCGCCCACGTGAACGGTGAGATCGCCGCCGCCCTTGTCGGCCTTTCGGCGCTCGACCAGGAGCTGGTCGATGCCACCCTCGTCTCGCTCGACGGCACCGCGAACAAGGCGCGCCTCGGTGCGAACGCGATCCTCGGAGCCTCCCTCGCAGTCGCTCGTGCCGGCGCCGCCGCCACCGGGTTGCCGCTATACCGGTACCTCGGTGGCCCGTCAGCTCGCACGCTCCCGGTTCCCATGTGCAACATACTGAATGGCGGCAAGCACGCCACCGGAAGTACCGACTTTCAGGAGTTCATGGTGATGCCGGTGGGTGCCTCCTCCTTCGCTGAGGGCATCCGTTGGAGCACCGAGGTCTACCAGGCCCTGAAGCACGTCCTCCACGATGGCGGGTTCGCCACGAACGTCGGCGACGAAGGGGGCTTCGCGCCGTCCCTGGCGACCAATGCCACGGCAATCGAGTACATCCTGAGGGCGATCGAGGCGGCGGGCTACCGGCCCGGAGAGCAGGTCGCGATCGCGCTCGATCCGGCGACCACCGAGCTGTTCCACGACGGGCGCTACACCCTCGAACGGGAAGGGCGGACCCTCTCGTCCGACGAGATGGTCGACTTCTGGGCCGACTGGTGCGATCGCTATCCGATCGTGTCGATCGAGGATGGCCTCGCCGAGGACGACTGGGAGGGGTGGCGAGCGCTCAGGGCCAAGGTCGGGGACCGCGTGCAGCTTGTAGGGGATGACCTTCTGGTCACGAACACCGAGCGCCTGTCCCGGGGCATCTCGGAACGGGCGGCGAACTCCATCCTCATCAAGCTCAACCAGATCGGCTCCCTCTCCGAGACGCTTGCGGCGATCCAGATGGCTCACCGTGCGGGATGGACTGCCGTCGTCTCCCATCGTTCCGGCGAGACGGAGGACACGACGATCGCCGACCTTGCGGTGGCGACGAACGCCGGCCAAATCAAGACCGGTGCCCCATGCCGCAGTGACCGGGTGGCCAAGTTCAACCAGCTGATCCGCATCGAGCAAGAGCTCGGCACCCAAGCCAACTTCTTGGGCCGGGCCGCGTTATTCAACGTGGCCTGACCAGTGCGCGACGACGGGCGTCGACGCACGCGCGCATTACGTCAGCCTGTGCAACCGAGGGTGCCCCGCCTCGTCCGTGGGGTGGAGAGGTCATCGATGTCTTCGATCCAGGAAACCCTGCAATCGTTCATTAAGGTCCGCGGCGTCCGCGCTGCGCTGATCGTCGGGTCTGACGGCCTCGTCCTCGAGTCGGCGATGGCATCGGACAGCTTGCCGCTCGATATCGAGGCGGTGGGCGCAGTTGCTGCGAGTGGTCTGGTGCCGGCGGCGGAGATTGGCCTCCAGACCGGCAATGGCAGCCTGACGCAGGCAATCTACGAGTACAGCGACGCGGTCATCGTCATCGAGGCACTGGGTGATGACGACGCGGTCCTCGTGATCGTCACCGACATCATCGCCAACTTGGGGTTGCTGCGCCTGCAGGCCCGAAGGGCACGTCCCGAGCTGGCACAGGCGATCCGCGGGTAGGCGCCGAGCTCGTCGGCCCCCTGCCCCGCTGCGGCGGGAGAGGGGGGATCTCCACTGAGAGCGCCAACGTCCCACCCGCAGGGCGTTGGCGGTCCCGATTCAGACGAGTCGTGCCAAGTCGTTCGCGCCCCGAACTAGTCGGCGCAACTCGGAAGCCGTCGCGGCGTCCCCGACTGTGACCGCTGGCGATTCGCCTCGCGGGTTCGACGGCCAACCGAGGCAGTCCACCGCCGTCTGGAACGGCCCGATCACCGTCGGTACGCCGTCTCGCAAGACCTCCAGCCGGGACTTTCGATTAGGCGAGTCGTGCCACCTGACCGGCGCCGTCCCGGTCAGAAGCTCGCAACGGTAGCCCAGCAACCGTTCCCGCAACCGGGCAGCCTGCATCGGGTGCACGTCCGGAAATGGCGCCTCCTGCGTGCCTGGCACGATGACCGTCACGCGCCGACCCCATCCCGCGAGGAAGAGCCCCACCTCGGCGGCAAGGGCGCCCGGCCCGCACGCGGCGACCCGGCGACCGATGCCGTACATCTGGTGGAGGTCCCGCCCGAGTACGTCGGCCGCGACCAGGACGTTTCGCCCTGTGGCCCAAGAAATCGGGAGCGGCGCAGCCGGTCTCGCGTCGACGACCATCTCAACGTCGTCCGGCGGGACCTCGACCATGGCGACGCCGAGGTCGCGCAATCGCTGGACCATCGCCAGCGCCCCTTGCCCGTATTCCGCATTGCCCGGGACGCCAGCACGCAAGCCCGTGATCCCGCCCAAGGGCATTCCGCCGGGCACGACCGTCACCTTGTGCCCCCTCGTCGCCGCGACGCGCGCGAACTCCAGCCCCGGCAGGCCCGCCCCAAGTACGACGATCCGGCGAGGCGTCTCGGTCGCCACGAGTGCCAAGGACTCGCGGCCAGCATCACCATTCGTGACGCAGGCGATCGTCTCCCCGGGGTCGCGATCAAGGCACGCGAGACAGCCTATGCACGGGACGATTTCCGCGTCAATCCCCGCGCGGACCTTGGCCGTCCAGGCAGGATCGGCGACAAGTGCGCGACCGATCGCGACCGCCTCGACCCCGGGGACACGAAGCGCGGCCTCTGCGCCGAGCGCCGACACGATTCGACCGGAGGCGAGGATCGGCACCATGACGCCACGCACGGCGAGGCGCGCCCCGATCGCCCCCACCTGCGCGGCGAGTACCGCTTCTCCGTTTCCGGCGACGAGCGGCAACGACCCGTCGTCCCATGTCGGCCCGGGGGCAATCTCGATCGCGGTCGCGCCCGAATGGCACATTGCCTCGCCCAGCGACACTGAGACGTCAACAGTGGCAGTGTCAGGATCGACGGCCGCGCACGGTACTCGCACGACGACGGGCAACCCGACGCCGACGACGATCCGGACGGCCTCCCGGGCAAGGGTCCTGCGCCCCTCCGGCCCACGCCCATGACGGTCCGACCGCCGGTTGGTCGCACGGGCTAGCGAACGGCCAAGGAACGACGCCGCGTCGAGCGAAAGGTGGATCAAGTTGAAGCCCGCGCTACGTGCACGCCGTGCCGTGGCGCCGAACGCCTCCAACGCCAATCCCAGGTCAGCCGTACCGATCGACTCGAACACCCGCCGATCCGGGTGTTCCAATGACAGGCCGATTGCCGCGCCTGCCCCGGCGACGGCTTCAGCCAGTCGGGCGAATGCCTCCACGTCCT
>CAMBEO010000045.1 GCA_945865725.1 Thermoflexus hugenholtzii JAD2
GCGTACGACTGGAACACCATCGCCATGCCTCGCCGGTGCGCCGGCAGGCGATGGATGTCGTCGCCCTCGAGGACGATCCGCCCGGAGGTCGGCGACTCGAAACCCGCCACGAGGCGCAGCGTCGTCGTCTTGCCGCACCCGGACGGTCCGAGGAGGGTGACCAGTTCGCCGCGGTCGACCGACAGCCAGACGTCCTCGACCGCGACCACCTCGGATCCCGTCCGGCCGTCACGCGAGGCGAAGACCTTCCCTAGCGCCTCGAGGTCGAGGTACCCCATCGCGTCTCCCCCCGGCGCCGCTCGCCGCTCGCCGCGGTCACAGCCGCGAGATGTCCAGGCCACGCCGCTCGCCCGAGTGCCCCCATCGATCCACCGCCGCCACCAGCACGCCCAGCACCGCCACCACGATGGCGATCAGGATGCTGGTGTACGCCACCGCCGCGCCCATCTGGCCAACGTCCATCAGGTCGAGGATCTCCTTGGTCATCAGCTTCCATCGCGGTGACGCCAGCAGGATGATCGACGACAGTGCCGTCATGTTCCGCGTGAAGCTGAAGACCATGCCGGCCAGCAACGCCGGTCGCAGCAGCGGCAGGACGACGCGCCGGAAGGTCGTGATCGTGTCGGCCCCGAGGTTGGTCGAGGCCTCCTCAAGGCTCGGTGAGATCTGCTGGAGCGCCGCCACCGCCGCGCGCTGGCCCGTCGGCAGGCTGCGCACCGCCAGCGCCGCGACGAGGATCAGCCACCCGCCGGTCAGTTGCACGGGCGGCTTGTTGAAGGCCAGCAGGTACCCGATACCCACCACCGTCCCCGGTACCGCCGCGCCCAGCATCGCCACGAAGTCCAGCCAGTCGCGCCCCGGCATGCGCGTCCGTACCACCAGGTAGGCCACCACCATCCCGGCCATCGCCGCGATCGGCGTCGCCCCGAGCGACAGCACGACCGTGTCGCTCAACGCTGACCAACCGCGCCCGAACGCCACCGCGTAGTGCGCCATCGTCGGGCGGTAGTCGCCGCCCCAGACGCTGACGACGCTTGCCCCCAGGACGGTCAGGTACAGCAGCAGCACCAGCGACGCAAGCGCCCCGGTCGCAAGCTGAAGGCCGGCGCGCGCCGCGCCCTCGATCGCGAGGCCCCGCCCGCTACTCGGCTTCCCCGTCACCGAGACGTACGACGCCTTCGCCACCCATGATCGCTGGACCACGAACACGGCCAGGGACGGCACAAGCACGATCGTCGACAGCACGGCCCCCATCTGGAAGTTGCCCTGACCCACGATCGCCAGCCACGACTGGACGGCCAGCGTGTTGAAGTCGCCGCCGATCAGGATCGGGTTGCCGAGGTCGGCCAGCGACTCGATGAAGCCCAGCAGCACCGACCCGGCGATCCCCGGGACCAGCAGCGGCAGCGTCACCGTCCGGAACGTGCGTCCGGGCGTCGCCCCGAGGTTCAGGGCCGCCTCCTCGACGGAAGGGTCGACCGCCCGCAGCAGCCCCTCGAACAGCAGGTGGGCGACCGGGAAGAAGGTCACGAACTGCACGAACGCGAGCCCGGGCAGGCCGTAGAGGCTGACCTCGAGGCCGAACACGCCACGCGTGACCAGGCCGCTCCTTCCGAACAGGAGGATCGACGCCAAGGCCAGTGCGAATGGCGGCGCGATCATCGGCAGGAGGACCAGCCCCCGCATGGCCAGAGCCGCCGGTCCCCACGGGCGGGCACGCACGAGCGTGAACGCCGTGACGAATCCGGCCACGGTCGTGGTCGCCGCCGTGATCGCGCCGAGGAGCAGCGTGTTCCAGAGGACGCGCAGGTAGACGGGCTTCGTCGCGACCGACACCCACGCGGCGAGGTCGATCTCGCCACGCTTGAGGAACCCCTCCGCGAGGACGCGCCCGAGTGGATACACCACGAACAGGGCGACGAGGCCGACGGTCGCCAGGCCAGGGAAGAGCAGGGCCGGGTCAATGGCGCGCCGGCGAGACCACCAGGCACGTGCGGTGATCACGCCCCCATCGCCGACGGGACATGGCCCGCGCCAACCCAAGTACGGTCCCCACCCCCTAGCCCCTCCCCCGCTGGCGCGGGAGAGGGGGGAACGACGCCACCCACCGTCAGGACTTCGGCTGCGGCGCGATGTCCTCGGTGAACTTCGTCCGGATCTTCTCTTCCATCGACCCGGCGAACGCGAAGTCGTAGTCGATCAGCTTCACCTGCAGGAACTCCGGCTTCGGCACCTTCGCCTTCGGGTTCGTTGGCGCCTGGTAGGCCTTCGCCGTCGCGCCGATCTCCTACGCCTCGACCGTCAGCGCCCAGTCGATCCACTTCTTGGCACTGGCGACGTTCTTGGCGCCCTTGATCAGCGCCATGCCTCCGACCTCGTACCCCGTGCCGTCCTGCGGGAAGATGATCTTGATCGGCAGGCCCTTCTCCACCGACACGAAGATGTCGTGCGAGAAGACGACGCCGACCGACGCCTCGGCCCGCTCGAGGATGCCCATCGGTCCGGCACCGCTCTTCGTGTATTGCAGGACGTTCGAGTGGAACGCCTTCGCCCATTTCCAGAATTCGTCCTCGTTCCGCTTCCGCAGTTGGAGGACGGTCATCATCGAGGTGTATGACGTGCCGGACGTGGCCGGGTGGGCGATGACGATCTCGCCCTTGTAGGCGGGCTTGAGCAGGTCGTCCCACGACTGCGGCTCGGGCAAGCCCTTCTCCTGCAGGCGCTTGGTGTTGACGGCGAAGGCGATCGACCCCACGTAGATGCCGTGCCAGAACCCGTCCTTGTCCTTGTACTTCTCCGGGATCTGCGCGGCTGTCTCCGGCTTGTACGCCGCGAGGAGGTCCTGCTTCTGCGCCGAGATGAAGCTGTCGATGGGGCTACCCCACCAGACGTCAAAGGAAGGGTTGCCGACCTCGGCCTTCAGCTTGGCAAGGCCCTCGCCCCCGGAAAGCCGGGAGGAGACGGTGTCGATCGAGGTCGCCTTCTTGAAGGCGTTGACCTGGGCGTCGATCCAGTCCTGCTGCGGACTGGCCATGACCGAGAGCTTTCCAGTCACTGGGTCAGCCGCCGGGGCTGGCGCCTTCGTCGGAGCGGGGGGCGCGGTCGTCGGGGCCGCTGCCACCGGCGCCTTCGTCGGCTCGGCGGGCTTCGCGGCGGGCGCGGACTCGCCCCCGCAAGCGACCGCAAAGGCGCCAATGCCCGCCGTCCCGAACGCTCGCAGCGCCATGCGTCGCCCGCCCGGCCCGAACCGAACCCGGGGCACTCCGGAGTCCTCGCCCATCGACGTCCCTTCCTGCCCGCTCCCGGGCATGCCATCGGGAACCGGCGATGTCGGCACCGCCGAAATCACCGCTTCGTTGTTCACATTCTAGTTACGAACCGCGTGCCACGCACGTGCAGGCACCCGGCTCCACCAACCGGGCACGTGGACAAGGCGCGGGCGTGCGGCACCATCAACGAAGTGACCGCCGACGGTGCGTACCAACAGCTGGCAAGACCCCGACTGGTCGCGCGGCGCCTGCACGGGATGCGGGGCGCCCGCCTCGCATCGCGGGCGGTTGGCGTTGTCGCGCTTGTCGTCGGGATCGTCATCGCCGGCGCCCACGCGTCCACGACCGCGGCGCAAGCCCCTGCCCCCACCCCCTGGCCCGTCGTGACCGCCCCCGTCGCGCCGCCACCAGTCCCCGGCAACCCGGTGCCCGGCCGGCCGGACCCGACCGTCGAACCGCTCCCGCCGGTCGATGACGGCGATCCTGCCGACGGGATCGCGCGCTCACGCTCGTCGCGGGTCGGGTACGTCGTCGTGGCAATCCTCGGCGTCACCGGGATCGCCCTCTACGGGTGGTCGGCGCGGCGACGGCTTTCGGGCCGGGACTAGCGAACGAGGAGGACGGTCGGCATGCCCCCGGGACCAACCGGGATGTCGTACGTCGCCAGCGCACCTTCGCGCGCGACCTCGACCGTCCCACCAGCCCCCGTGACGGCGCGTACCCCGACGGCAGCGTCGATGACCACGCGCATCGTGCCATCCGGTGCGCCACCGGGCGCGTGACCGAGGCGCACTCCCTCCGGTACCACCCCGGCGTCGATCACCTCGCGAACGTGGGCGCGCGCGCCACGCGCCGCCCGGCGCAAGGTCGATACCTCGCCGGCAGGCGCCGGGGCGGCGAGGCCCGCCCAACCGCGTGCCTCGACGACGGCCTGCACCGCCGCCTCGCGGAACCAGGCGACGGCCATGCCAACCTCGCCCGAACTGGCGAGGGCCGCGACCAGGGTTGCCGCGCCGAGCCGATCCCCGGTGCGCGCTTGCAGTACCGCCTCCAACCTTCCCGCGACCGCCGCGTCGTCCTTGGACCCGGTGACCGGGGGGGCGCCAAGGCGGTCGAGGATCGCCTCGTCGATCGCGATGATCGCGTCGATGCCGGCCGCGTCGTGACCGGCCACGCTCCACAGCGCCAGGAACTGCGCGCTGCCGCGCCGGAAGTCGAGCCACCAGTCGAAGTCGGCCAGGCGCCAGTCAAGCGACCCGGTCGCGCGGGCCAAGGCCGCAGGCGCCTGCAAGCCCGACGGACGTCCGCCTTGCCACCCCGCCGCGGTATCGACGCGATGGCCGATGATCGCCCCGTCGCGCACGGTCACCCGGGCGATCGCCATGGCGTCGGCGCCGCCACCGTCGGGGTGCGCTCGCGCGATGATCGCGTAGGTGGCACCACGCCCCTCGCCCTCGACCACCGGGCCAGAGGCAAGGGCGAGCGCGGTGAGCGCCGGCGCGTCCAGGGCATGCGCATCGATCACCTGGCGGAACTTCACGAGCCGCGACCCGACACGCGCAAGGCCCGGCACACGGGTCACGGAAGCCGGTTGCTGGACCAGCGGGTCGATGGTCCCGACCGCCGTGATCGCCCGGGCAAACGCGCGCCGCGAGGCTTCCACGTCGGCGCGCGCGGCGGCCGGGTCGGCGCCCGGGAGGCGCGCACGCGCCGCGTGCCGCGTGCCGTCGCAGAGGCCCCGGGCAGCCTCGCGGACCGCGCCGATATCAACCCACGGCATGAGCGGTACGCCCGTCGCACGTTCCACCCACCCCACGGCAGGTGCGACGACCGGTCGGCCGGCGCCGGCACTCGCCCCCATCACCACGAGCAGGGGGGAAACCTCCACCTCGACCCGCTGCACCTCGACACAAGCGCCCTCCGCGACCGACCGGCCGGCCGGCGGGGCGCCCCCGTCGAGGATCACCTCGAGGCGATCAAGGTTCATCGTGACCCTGACCTGCCGTTGCAATGCCCCGTACCAGACGAGGAGCACGAAGGCCAGTGCAAGGGAGACGGCCGTCGGCACGACCTGGAAGGCCTGCGAGGTCTCGACCGGCCGCGGTCCGACGCGCCATCGGGCCATCCCCGGGCGCAACCTTGGCGGCTTGTCACCGTTCCACGGCGAGGCGTCCGACATCCTGCACGATTCTAGGCGCGGGGCCGGCGGGACGCGGAGGGGAACGCTCCCAGTGAAGGCGGCGGGAGAGGGAAGGACCAGCCCCATCGCCCCTAGTATCGGCCTCACGCGCCCCCACCCTCAGTCCCTCCCCCGCTGCGGCGGGAGAGGGAAGCACCACCCTTGCCCCCACGTCGCGCCCCCCTCCATCTGCCGCAACAAGCACCCCCCAACGCTGCCGCGGGAGAGGGAGGCAGCATCGGCGCGCCCGAACCGGTGCTACGCTGCCCCGCCCGACCGGTGCGCCCTATCGGGCCTGGCCGGCCCGCGTGACCACGAGGAGGAAGAGGGATCCCATGGCCGAGTTCGCGCCCGTCAAGTACGCCGCCGTCGGGTGCGGTGGCATGGGTCGTCGCCACCTGCGAGGCTTCGGCACCCTGCACCACAGTTCCGCCCGGTCCATGGAACTCGTGGCGTGCGTCGATACCAACCTCGAGGCCGCAAAGTTCTACGCCGGCGAGGCGCGCGACCTGTACGGCCTCGGGGTCCACCCGTTCGCCTCGGTCGCCGAGATGAAGGCCGCCATGCCCGAGGTCGAGGCGGTCGACGTCACCACCGACACCGGGTCGCACCATCGCGCCGTCATGGCCTGCCTCGAGGCGGACTTGCACGTGTTGTGCGAGAAGCCCCTCGCGATCACCACCGGCGCCTGCGACCTCGTGATTGCCGAGGCCGCGCGCCGGGGCAAGGTCCTCTCGGTCGCCGAGAACTTCCGGCGTGACCCCATCAACCGCCTGATCCGCGCCCTGATCGACGACGGCGCGATCGGCGAACCGCGCCTGATGATCGAGACGACGATCGGCGGCGCCGACCGCATCGTCATCACCCCGTGGCGCCACATGAAGCACACGGGCGCGATCACCGTCGACGAGGGCGTCCACCACGCCGACATTCTCCGCTACTACCTTGGCGAGGTCGAGACCATCTACGGTGAGACCCGCCTGCACGAGAAGGTGCGCCACAACACGCGGTCGGCCGGCCCGGGCGGCTTCTACGCGCAGTACGTCAACGCCTTCCCCGACACGATCGAGCCGACCGGCGAGGACGCGATCTACGCCCACCTGCGCTTCGAACGGGGCACCGTCGCCCATTGGGTGAACGACCACGCGGGGCACGGCCGCGGGCAATCCGGGCGGTTCGTCTACGGCGGCAAGGGGTCCATCGACTCCCCGGGCGACCGCAACGGGCGTCCGGTCGTCCTCCACTTGACCGGCCAGGCGCCAATCTCCGGCGAGGCAATCCTCGACCTCGCGCCGTCGTACCACCTCGCTCCCCTCGCCGCGGAACTCTTCGGCGGCGACCGCGTCTGGACCTTCGATTTCGAGTTCAACGTAACCGACGCGAAGATCATGGCCCTCGAGTTGCACGAGCTCGCCACCTGCATCCGGACCGGCGCGACCCCCGAGATCGATGGCGAGGAGGGGCGCCGGGACGTTGCCTTGACCTATGCGCCCTTCGAGTCGGGCCGCCTTGGTCGCGCCGTCACCCTCGACGAGGTCTTGCAGGCGTCGCACGGCCCGGCCTACGCCTACCAAGGCGAGATCGACCGCCAGATCGGCCTGTTGTAGCCAGGCCTCCCGGTCACGCGAAGCGGGGTGGGGAAGTGACGAACCCTCACCCCCCTCTCCCCCTCTCCCGGGAGGAGAGGGGGAGAGGGACGGCCCTACCGCTGCGCCTCGTATGCGCCGAGGCGCTCGACCCAACCGCGGACACCGGCAGCGTCAGCGCCAAGCGCATGCACGACCTCTAGGACCTCGCGGTCACCGTCCGGGAGGCAATCGGCAGCGGGTGCGTCGATGCCCGGCACCCCTGCCTCCCGCATCCCCGCCGCGACCATCGCGAACAGCGCGTCCCAGTCGAAGGCGTCGCCCGGGTCGGACCGGTCGACCTGCAGTGACCCGTGCGACACGACCCGGTCGCGCGACGGCACGAATCCCCATCGCGTCGCGATGCCTGCGCAGAGGGACGCCAAGGCCGCGTACTGCGCGGCGGTGAACGGCCGCCCCGCGTGACCCGCCAGCTCGATGCCGACGGTGCAGGCGTTCACCGACGACCACCGGCCGTCGTAAGCCGGGAGCCAGTCCGGTTGACCACGGTTCAGCGCCGGACGGTTGCCGAACGCCGCCACGTGGAACGCCACGTCACCCTCGGGCACGAACGCCACGACCGTGCCGTCGACGTCGATCCCGTAGTGCGCGCTTGAGCCGCCGGACTTCCCGAACGTGGAGATCGCCGACGCCATCGTGCCCTCGACCGAGTGGATCACGATGCCGCGCACGTCACCCGGCACGCGGCAGGTCCCGCCCCGGTTCGGCGACGCCGCCGCCCTGAACCGCAACCCTGCGTCGGGCATCGCCGCCGCGACGCCCGCAACGTCCATGGCCTCAGCCACCGATCCCTCGCCAGTCGCCATTTGGCGCCTCCTTGGGGGCGCGTCGGCCGACCGTCGGCACGGCGCCCTCACGGTGACACTGCCCGGCGGCACCCGAAACCGAACGGTCGGCGCGCGAACTCCCGCGGCGACGCCGTTGGCCCTCCGGTGGCGGCGCCTCAACCGCCGGAAGTCTCCACTGGGAGCGTCTCCCGACAGCCCCCACCCCCAACCCCTCCCCCGCTGGCGCGGGAGAGGCGAGTCAATGCCCCGGCGCATGCGAGGCTTCCGGGCGAGCGAACTGGGTGCGCGGGCAAGGATGCCCGCGGACCATGGCCCGGCCCGGGCTTCGCGACTTGTCGCCGACCTTCCCCACCGAATCGGCGCAATGCCGGACGTGCCCCTAGGCCGGACCACCTGCCACGGGTGGCGCAGGGACGGCCGGGGGAGCGCCCGAGCCTCGCCCGGTCACCGACGCCGTCGTCTTGAAGTGCATCTTGGCCACCTCGGGGAGCGACGCCGTGCCGTGCCTCGCCACGAAGCGGCGCCCGGCCGCGATGACCGCATCGGACGCACCTAAGGGCAGGTCCATCCCCCACCGTCGCCCGGCCCCGCCGAACCAGCCGAGGAAGCCTGCCCGCGCAAGGATCGAGGCCGCCGCGACCGCCAAGTTCGCCTCGGCGCGCGGGGCGTGCAGCATCTCGAGCGGCTCGCCGCCCCGGCGGCGCAAGGCCTCGTCCAGGTGACGCGGGTCCGCGAAGCGGTCGACGATGGCTCGGGCCACCGGCCGAGCCGTCCGGACCTCGGTGATCGCCGCCGCGTGCGCCCACGCCACGAGGTCGTTCAGGTTCCGCCCCTGTCCCGCCATCTCGGCCTGGATCACGTTGTAGCGCGCCGGCATGATGGTCACCACCGCCGCGCCGTCCCCCGCGATCTCGCGGATCGTCGCCGCCATGCCGGGGATCGATGCGTCGGTGACCGCCTTGCTGTCGCGCACCCCGATCGCGTCAAGCAAGCCGAGGATCCGGTCGTCGACCCACACCGCCGCCGCGACAAGAGGCCCGAAATAGTCGCCCTTGCCCGCCTCGTCGCTGCCCACCCAAGGGGTGTCGAACGGGCGCGTCAGGTCCGGGTCGGACGCGCGCCGTGGCCCGCCGCCGACCACGGCCGTGGCCACGCCGGTCGCACCCTCGACCGCCGCCACGATGTCGGCAAGCAGCGATCCGGTCCCTTGCAGGAAGAGGGTGCCGTTGGCGTACTGCTTGACGACGACCTTCTCCGGCCCGCGGGCCAGGTCAAGGCGGTAGTCGCACGACTGTTCCGCCTTCGGGTGCGCCGTCGCGACCGTGCGTACCGCCGCCTCGACCCGTCGCCGCGCCTCCCGATCAGGCACCGCGAAGCGGCGCATCGCGGGCGCGGTCAATCCTCCGGGATCCGCGCGCAGTTGCAGTTGATCAGGTCCGCCAGTTCCCCTGCGTTGCGCGGTGGCACGGCGTCCTCCGGAACCAGGCCCATGTGGCGAAGGTGCGCGTACGTCTCCAGCACGATCGGCCGGTGAAGTCGTGCCATCCGCAGGACCGCCATGTCCTGGAAGACGTCGGTCGGGAGACCCGTCTGAATGACCTCCCCCTCCCGCATCACGATCACCTCGTCGGCCCAGGCGAGGGCGAGCTCCACGTCGTGCGTCGAGATCACGATCGTGCGCCCCTCCGCGTTCAGCCGGTCGAACAGGTCGACGAGGCGTACCGTCGCCTCGGGATCGAGTCCCGCCGTCGGCTCGTCCGCGACGATCAGTTGCGGGTCCATCGCCAGCACCCCGGCAATCGCCACCCGCTTCTTCTGCCCGTAGCTCAGCAGGTGCGCCGGCCGGTCAGCGAGGTCGGCGATCTGCGTCGCCGCGATCGCGTCGTCTACCGCCGTGCGCACCCTCGCTTCCGGCCACCCAAGGTTGAGCGGCCCGAACGAGATGTCCTGGCGCACGCTCGAGGCGAACAACTGCGAGTCGGGATCCTGGAACACCAGGCCCACCGTCCGGCGCAGCCGCAACAGGCCGGCCCGGTCGTGGCGTACGACCTCGCCATCGAGGACGATCTCGCCCGCCTTCGGCCGGAGGACCCCGCCAAGGTGCAGGAAGAGCGTCGACTTGCCGCACCCGTTGGCCCCGAGCACGACGACCTTGCGACCACGCGGGATCGAGAGGTCGAGCGATCGCAACGCGACCGTCCCGTCGGGGTACGCGAACGTGACCCCGCGCACCTGAACCAGCGCGTCGGTGGCGGCGCCACTCGTCACGGGCGCGCGACCAGCGGCCCCCACCGTCGCACCTGCCGGTGACGCCCATGTCGTGGCGATAGCGGGTGCCGTCGATGTCGTCGCGATCATGCCGCCACTCCCAAGCCCACGGCCGCCAGCGCGGCCAACAGCGCGACGATCCCGAAGACGCGCGCGGGCGACCACGGCGACGGGTCGACGAGGACCCGCAAATCGCCCGTGTACCCACGGCACGACAGCGCCGTGAACAGCAGGTCCGCCCGGCGCTGCGACCGAAGGTACAGGTTCGAGGCCAGCATCCCGATCGACCGCAGCCAACGTTCGCGCGACGAGTACCCGAGGCGCACCTCCTGCGCCACCTGCATCGCCGCGGCCGTCTCCAGCAGCACGAAGATGAACCGGTAGACGAGGATCATCATCTCGACGAGCAGCGTCGGCACGCGCCAGCGGCGCAACTGGTCCGTCAGGTCGACCATCGGCGTCGTCAGTGCCAGGAACAGCGTCCCCGCCACGCTCCCGAACGACGACGCCAGGATCGCCGACGCCTGCGCCAGCGCGCGCGAGGTCACACCCAGTGTCCACGGGCCGACGGCAATCGAGCCGATCACCCCCGGCGTCGCCGGCCCGACCACCTCGATGGCCATCGGCACGACGCCGACCAGGATGAACCCGGCCGGCAACCACAGGAAGCCCCAGAAGTCGCGCACGGTGATGCCCGCCCGGACGTGCAACACCGCCGCGACGACGGCAATGATGAGGGCGGACAGGACCATCGACTTGAATCCGATGGCCAGTGCGACCAGTCCCGACGCGAACAGGATCTTCTCGGCCGGGGCGACGCGCCGCAGCCGGTTCCCGTACGCAAAGGCGTCGATGGGGAACGGGTTCATCGTGATGGCCCTGCCGGCACGGTCAGACGCGTTTCAGCGCCGCGCGGCGCCCGGAGGGGTATCCCCACAGGAACGGCACCACGCCGAAGCACAACCCCTGCATCGCCGCGTAGAACGCCTTGATCTCCCCGAACTCCGACTGCGCTAGCCCGATCACGATCCCGACGACGACCGACACCGCGGCGACGACGTACGCCGTGCGCATGTCGCCACCCTCCGCGGCCCCTTCCGAGGCCCGGCGGCGACCAACCATCCAGCCGCCAATCGCACTGATCGCCGCCATGCCAAGGAACGCCTGGAACTCGAACAGGTACGGCTCGATGTCCGCGAGCCCAAGGGCCTCGAGGTCGACCAGCGGCTCGAACCACGGCGCGTAATCGGCCGATACGTCCTCCACCGCCGTCTGGAACATCGAGTCGGCGGCCAGCCACTCCCTCTGCCCGGTGATCGTGATGATCGGAACGACCGCGAGCGCAAGGGCCACCACACCAAGCGCGATGCTTCGGCGACCAAGGGATAGCCCGCCGGCCCGTGCCGGCACGACCCCGGTCGCCACCGCCTCGCCTTCGACCAGCTCCGGGTTGAACTGCACCAGGTGGTTGAAGACGATCAGCGTCAGCAGCCCCTCGCTGATTGCCAGCGGCACTTGCGTCAACGCGAAGACGCCCGCGAACTTCACGAACGACTCGGCGTACCCGCCGACCTCCGCCGGGAACGCCAGCGCCAGTTGCAACGCCGTGGTCAGGTACGTCGCCCAGTCCGAGATCGTCGCCGCGAGGAAGACCGCGACGCCTGTCCCAAGGCCTCGCAGCCCCCGGTACGTCCAGTACGCGACGATCGGGCCGACGACGGCCATCGAGAAGGCGTTGGCACCAAGCGTCGTCACGCCGCCGTGGGCGAGCAGGATCGCCTGGAAGACCAGCACGATCGTGCCGAGGACGGCCATCGGCGATGGCCCGAACAGGATCGCGCCCAGGGCGACGCCAGTCGGGTGCGAGCTGCTCCCGGTCACCGACGGGATCTTGAGGGCGGACAGGACGAACGAGAAGGCGCCGGACATGCCCAGCGAGAGCTTCTTCTGGGGAGACTCCGCGACCTGCGCGCCGATGCTGCGCATGCCCCAGACGAAGAACGGCACGGTCGCCAGGTACCACGCGACGGACCACCACAATGGCAGGAAGCCCTCGGCGATGTGCATCGCATTGGCTTGCCCGGTGGTGGACACGGCAAGGCCAGTCGCCGCGACGACGACCAGCGGCCGCCGCCACCTATGAAGGAACCCGACCTGCCCGCCGGTCACACCCGTCATCCCGCCCGCTCCTTGTTGCTAGTTAGTCGCAATAACATCGGCGGTATCGTAGCGTACTCGCGAACCCCTTGCAACAAGCGCTCCCGCCGGTGCCTCCCGTCCCCCGCAAGGCACTGGCCAGCCCGCGCGCGGGTGGGGGATGGGACTGGGAGCGCCGGCGTCCCGCCGGCACCACGCACGGGCGGGGGATGGTCCGCGGGCATCCTTGCCCGCCGTGCGGTGGCGCACCCGCCTCGCGACGCCCGCGCTACTACCGTTCCCACGGGCCACCAGCCGGCACCGCGCGTCCCGCCCGCGGTCACCCGTCGCGCGGCACTCCCGACGCCAGTTCGCCACGCCACGTCGGGTGCGTCACCCCCGGCACCGTCGGCATCCGGTTGCCGTCCGCGTCGTAGTGCGTGTGCGTCGGCGACCGGTGCGGCGTCACCGTCAGGTAGTACACCGCCGGTTCGTCGCCCGCGCAGCTCACCCGGTGACGCTCGTGCGGCGTCGCGTACACCGCTTGCCCTGCCGTCGCGACCACCTCGTCCACGTGCCCGTGACCGTCGTCGAACTCGAACCGCACGGCGCCCTCGAGGACGACCCACGCCTCCCACCCGCCCGACTCCTCGTGCGTGTGGAAGTTCCCCATCGCCCTCACCGGTTCCGTGCGGATGAACCGGGCGCGCACCTCCGGCACCGCAAGCACCGTGCCCATCGGGTCGTCGCGCCAGTCAAACGTGCGTGCCGGCATCGGTCCGTGCCTCCATCCCCCGGTGCCACGCGCCGGGGCGCGCCAGACTACCCCGCGAAGGACGAGCGGCCCGCCGTTTGCGGGCGTAAACTGGCGGGGATGCCCCGCCACTCGTCCGGCGATCCCGAACGCCTGGTCCTGATGGGCGGACGCTCGCACCCCGCCCTCACCTCCGCCATCGGCGACGCCCTCGGCGTTGCCCCAAGCCCCGTGCGCCTGCGCACCTTCTCCGACGGCGCGATCGAGGTAAAGCTCGAGGTCAACGTTCGCGGGCGCGACGTCTACGTCGTGCAGTCCGGGCACGCGAACCCCAACGACCACCTAATGGAACTCTGCTTCATGGTCGATGCGGCGCGCCGGGCCAGCGCGCGCGGCATCACCGCGGTCCTGCCGTACTTCCCCTACGGCAAGGGCGACAAGAAGGACGAGCCGCGCGTCTCGATCCGGGCACGCGTCGTCGCCGACATCCTCGAGGTCTCCGGCATCGACCGCGTCCTGACGATCGACCTCCACGCCGGCCAGTTGCAGGGCTTCTTCCGGGTGCCGGTCGACAACCTGTACGCCCTGCCGGTCTTCGCGGCCGATGTCGAGCGGCTCGTCGCCGCCGGGGAGGTTGCCGAGCCGGTCTTCGTCTCCCCCGACGCCGGCCGCGCCAAGCTTGCGCGCGACTACTCGCGCCGCCTCGAAGGTATCGGTGCCGGCGTCGCGATCGGCGACAAGGTGCGCCCGACGCAGGACGAGCGCAGCGAGGTGTCGGCGGTCCTCGGGTCGGTCGCCGGGCGCGACTGCATCATCGTGGACGACATCATCTTCACCGGCGGCACCCTGTGCAACATGGCCCAGGCCCTCATCGACTCGGACGCGCGATCGGTCCGCGCGATGGTCACGCACGGCCTGTTGACCGCCGGGGCCGCCAACGCAATCGCCCGGAGCCCCCTCGTGGAGGTGGTCGTCACCGACAGCGTGCCGCTGCCCCCGAATGCCGGCCCCCGCGTGCGCCAGATCAGCCTTGCGCCACTCCTCGCCCAGGCGATCCGGTCGATCCACGAGGACTCCTCGATCAGCCGCCTCTTCGAGTGACCTCCGCGCGGCGACGCGCGCGCCGACCTTTCCGCCGCCTCCCCGACGGTTCCGACGGTGTCCAGGGGCGCTGGATTCCCTCGCCCCGTTGTTGCGCGGTGCGCAACGGATTGCCGGTCCGCGCAACCGGGGCTATACTCCCGGCAGCAGCTACGACGGAAACAAGTAGGCTCGACTCTCGCAGGTGCAGCGAACCCGGGGTGGTGCAAGCGGGTCCTGCGGGCGAGCCGAAGTCCCTCCTGAGCTGCCCGCCAATCTCGGGTGCCCATCCAGCACGCCCCGCGCACGCCCGGTGCCATCGCGCCGGACACGCTTGCCGCGCGGTGGATTGCCGGTGGCCTGCCCCCGGGGGAGACCGGGCCGGGCCCACCCGTTAGCGTGGTCGTGGCGCGAAAGCGCCCTCGAAGTGCCGGTGCGCGGTGACGCGACCGGAACCAGGGTGGTACCGCGAGAGTTCCCTCTCGTCCCTGGCCAGGCGGGGGCGCGTGCGTTTCCCGTCATCGTCGCGCAAGCGACCCCATCACGACGAGACGCTTCCGGAGCCCACGGCCATGACTGCGACCACCCGCCTGCCTCGTACCGACGCCCCGGCGACTGACGCGGCCGCCGTCGCGCGACGCGCCCGCCTCTTCCCCGGCTTCTCCGCCCCGGGCCTCCCCGGCACGACCCGCTACGGCGAGTCGCTCAGCGGGTCAACCCTCCTCGTCGAGTTCATGCGCCTGGCCGGCGCGGAGTTCATCTTCGGCATCCCGGGCGGCGCCAGCTTGCCGATCAACGACGCCCTGACCCACGCCCACATCGACGGCCAGTTCACCTACGTCCTCACCGGACACGAGCAGGGTGCCGCCTTCGAGGCCGAGGGCTACGCCGCCGCGACCGGCCGCGCCGGATGGTGCACCGGCACCTCCGGCCCCGGGGCGACCAATCTCATCACCGGCCTCGCGGACGCCTTCCGCGACAGCCGGCCGGTCATCGCCATCACCGGCAACACCGCCACCACGGCCGAGCCGGAGGCCTTCCAGGCGATCGACATCGTCGGCATCACCCAAGGCAAGGTCACCAAGGCCAGCTTCCGGCCGGAACGTGGCGAGGACGTGCAACCGATGCTTGTCGCGGCCTACCACGCCGCGATGACCGGGCGCCCCGGTTCGATCCTCGTCGACTTCCCCAAGGACGTCCAGATCAAGCCGTCGACGATGCGTCCGTGGGAGGAGTTCATCGCGCGCCACGACTGGGCATCGCCGCTCGCGACCGACGAGGCGATCGATCACCTCGCCGACCTCCTCGCGACGGCCGAGCGGCCGGTCCTCTTCTGCGGCCACGGCACGGTCATCGATGACGCGACCGAGGTGGTCCGGGACCTCTGCGCCCGCCTCGACGTCCCGGTCGTCACCACCGTCCACGCCCTCGGCATCCTGCCGACCGACGACCCGCGTAACCTCGGCATGCTCGGCATGCATGGGCAGGTCGTCGCCAACCTCGCGCCGCACCTCGCCGACCTCGTCGTCAACCTCGGCGCTCGCTTCGACGACCGCGTCGTCGGTGCCCGTCCCGCCGAGTTCGCCGCCCACGCCACCCTCGTGCACGTCGACGTCGATGCCGCGCAACTGAACCGCGTCCGCACCGTCGACCTGCCCATCCACGCGGGCGTGCGCGACACCCTGCGTCGGGTGCTTGATCGCCTCGAAGGGCGCACCATCGCCTGCCACGCCGCCTGGCGCGCCCGCCTCGACGACCTGCGCGCCTCCCTGCCCCTGGCGTCCTACGACGACCCGGAGACCTCGACCCTTTCCCATGAGTGGGTCTACGCCGAGACGGCCACCGCCATCACGGAGGCCGGACGCGCCCTCGCCGAGGTCATCGCCACCTTCGACGTCGGCACTCACCAGATGAAGGGCGCCCAGTGGTTCCCGGCGGCTCGCCCGCGGTCCTGGATCTCGTCCGGCGGCATGGGCAGCATGGCGTGCGCCCTGCCCCTCGCCGTCGGCGCCGCCCACGGTCGCCCCGACGCCACCGTCATTGCCTGCGTCGGCGACGGCGGCTTCGTGATGTCCTCGCACGAGCTCGACACCATCGGCGCCTACCAGGTCCCCGTGAAGATCCTCCTCTTCGACGACGCCGCCCTAGGCATGGTCACCAACTGGCACGGCCTCTTCTTCGAGGGACGGGACATGACCTCCGAGCGGCGCCGTGGCCGGTCGGTCGCGCACGTCGATGTCGAGGCCTTCAAGGCCATGATCCTCGCGCAGGTCAGCGAGGCGACGACCGCCGACGACCTCGCGAACGCCCTCGCCCATGCGACGACCGAACTTGCGCACAAGGAATGGCCGCTCTTCGCCGTCACCTCGGCCGGTTACGGCATCCCCTCGGAGCGCGTCCATGACAAGGAGCAGTTCCGCGCGGCCGTGCGCCGCATGTTCGATGCTGACGGCCCGTACCTCGTGCAGGTCATGCTCCCGACCAAGAACCACGTCTACCCCCTGATCGAACCGGGTTCCACCCCCCAGGACCTCATCTGGCGCGAGTCCTCCCCTGGGTCCGGCACGCGCGTCTACGTCAAGGACGTCTTCGACTACGAGACCGGCCAGATGCGCGACGGCGGGTCACGCGCGACCAG
>CAMBEO010000046.1 GCA_945865725.1 Thermoflexus hugenholtzii JAD2
TGGCGGCCGATCACGGCGTCGATGACCGCGCGCCGGGCGCGCCGCGCGGCCGTCGCCCGGATTGCAGCCCTTTTTTCCGCCCCGCGCGACCAATGACCTCGTGCCGTCCGTGGGGAAAGGATCGCTGACGCGACGCGACTCGCCTCGGCGAAGACCCACCGGGCGGCGCCTCCAACGGGGTGGCGCGCGATGACGACCGCCAGGATTGCGGCCCCGAGTACTCCGGCAGCGCGCCACCCGGCCTCGGGACCGTCAGTCCGACCGAACGCAAGGACGACGCCAACGGCGCCCCACGCACCTAGGAGGATGCCCCCGAGCATGAGGGGCAGGACCACGACGACAGCGACGACGAGGTAGGCCAACGTGCGCCGTTCGCCCCACGGGCCCCGTGCGACGAGCGCGCGGCGTGCCTCCCGGTCGACGACCCACGCGCCGAGCAGCCACGCCAGTCCGTACGCGCCGGTTAGGGCGGCGCGTCCCGGTCCCGCCGCCACGCCAGACGGCGCGGGTTCCGCCTGGGCCTCGGCGGCCGCATCGTCGCCGATCGGGGTTGGCACCGGGCGCGTGGCGACGTCGACCGTTAGGGGTGAGATTGCCGAGACGCCTGGGGGCATCAGCAACGCCGGGGTTGCACGCGGTCGCGCGACGGCATCGCCGAGGACGAACGCGATGGCTATTCCGGTCATCGCCGCGAGGATGAGCCAGCCGCGCCGGTCGGGATCGCGCCACGACTCGACGACGGGCGCAGCGCGTGGCACCGGTGCGTCCAGTGCGTCCGCCTCCGCGAGCGTGCGCACCGGCACGTCCCGGACGCGCACCCCGGATGGCTCCCCGCCGCGCGGTGACCCACCGTTCGCTTCGGTGCCCCCAGCTCGCCATGGCGCGGCCCGTCGTCGGGCCACTGGAACTGGGCCATCCGGCGAGGGGGGTGATTCCTCACCATCGAGCGAACGTGCTGGCGCCGGCACGACCCGGACAAGGCGCGACGCAGTACGCCCGGCGCCGGGCGCGAACCCAAATCCGGGAAACGGGTCGTTGCCCTCCGAGCCGTCCCCGGTTGGACCCGCCGGAATGGGTGGAAGGGCCCGGCCCCCTACGCGGTCCCACGCCCGCCGGGCGGCCGAGGATCGGGGCGCCGCCGAGCCGGTCGCCTCGTCTCCGCTCCCGCCGCTGCGCATGGATCGATCCTAGCGGCCGACCGAGAGGCGGTTGGCAAGCATCTCCGGCAGGCCCTCGGCGCGCATCCGTGCCTGAACACCGGCGATGTCGTATGGCACGCGTCGAAGCCTGACCACCTCGTTCCCCTCGTCGTCGGACTCGTAGAGGACGTAGGCGGCCCGGGGATCGCCATCCCGGGGTTGCCCGACGCTGCCAGGGTTCAGCAGGTAGCGAACGCCGGGACGCAACTCGCACGGCGTATCGTCGTCGAACCACTCTTCGCTCGGCCACCCGGCTTCGCTCGCGTCGCCCGGTTTCGATGGTCCAGATGCGAAGAGGGCCGGCACGTGGGTGTGCCCGACGATGCAATGGGCCGTCGCCACGGCCTCGAGGGAGGCGGACGCGTCCCACGATGATGCGGTGTATGCCCAGAGCGGGTCGCTCGGGCTGCCGTGGACGAGGGTGAACTGGTCGTTCGGACCGGCGGTCGCCGACAACGGCAGCCGTTCGAGGTAGGCGTGCGACCGGGCGGCGAGGTGGCTGGCGGTCCATTCGGCCGCGCGCCGGGCGGCCGGGTTGAAATCGTCGGTGGACAAGCCGCCAGTCGCGGCGCGGTCGTGGTTGCCGGCGACGGCAACGACGCGCGTGCCGAGGTACGAGGCATCGATCAGTTCCGCGACGCAGTCGTTCGGCGACGGCCCGTAGCCGACGATGTCACCGACGCACCAGATCTCGTCGACGACGCCGAATGACATGGCGTCGGCGATGACCCGGTCGAAGGCAACGGCGTTGCCGTGGATGTCGGAAAGTATTGCGACGCGCATTGGCAACCGCGGGCCGCGGGTGGCGGCGCGCCTCGCAGCAAGAACGCACCGGCCGTTCGCGCGGCATGGTGGCGCCTTCCCGGCGCGGTCGCCGATGATGGTGGGAACGACGGTCTCCCACCAGTCCGTCCGACGCGTGGCGCGCGCCGGCACGTGCCCGCACCGGAGGAATGGCCGTCGCGCAGGAGGTCTGAGTGCCCGTTGACTGGCTCCGACGCGCCACCGGTCGTCCGCCCCTCGTCATCGCGCATCGCGGATCGAGCGGCGCGGCCCCGGAAAACACCTTGTCGTCGTTCGAACTGGCCGTTGCCCAAGGGGCACGGGCGGTCGAGTGTGATGTCGTCCTCGCCGCCGACGGCACGCCGGTGGTCATCCACGACACCACCCTTGATCGGACGACGACCGGGAAGGGCAACGTCGCAGACCACGCGTGGCCCACGCTTGCGACGCTCGACGCGGGTGCCTGGAAAGGCGCCGGGCATGCAGGGGAGCGGTTGCCCCGCCTCGGGGACCTCCTCGCCGTCGCCGCGGGACGGGCGCGCGTCGTCATCGAGCTGAAGGCCGGTGACCCCGGTGCGCTCACCGAGGCGACGCGCGCGGCCATCGCGGCGAGTCCGGGGGTCGAGGTCGGGGTCATCAGCTTCGTGCCAGACGTCGTGCGCGCGGTCCGTGCGACCCTTCCCGGGGTCGCCGTTGGGTACCTCTACTGGTCGCGCCAACCGTTCTCGAACGACCCGGCGGCCATGATCGCGATCGCTCGCGACCTGGGCGCACATTTCATCGGCCCCGAGACGGTCCTGGCGACCGCCGCCCTGTGCCGGGCAGCGCATGACGCCGGATTGCCCGTCAGCACCTGGACCGCGAACGACACCGCCCAGATGCTGGAACTGGCGGCGAACGGGGTCGATGCGATCACCACCGACTGGCCCGACCGCGCACTGGCGGCCTTGTGCGCGACCGATCGACCACTGACGGCCTGACCCCTGACGGCGCGCCGGGGTCACCCGGGTAGAATCGGCACCGCCGGTGCCACCGGCATGACAGGAAGGGGAACGGCACCATGCGGATCGCACGCGTTGACATAAGCGGCGAGGCCCACGACGCCATCATCGAGGGTGACGTCGCCTACCACCTTGAAGGGTCTCCCTTCGAGAACCCGCACCGCGGCGCCGAGATCGGCCCGGTCGCGAACCTCAAGCTGCTCGCCCCTTGCCTGCCGACGAAGATCGTCTGCATCGGCCTGAATTACAAGGCGCATATCGAGGAGACCAACGCCACCGCGCCGGTCGACCCGCTCATGTTCTTCAAGCCGCCAACCGCCGTGGTCGGGCACGAGGATGACGTTCACTGGATCCCCGGCACCGAGGCGATGGACTACGAGTCGGAACTCGCCCTCGTCTTCAAGAAGGTGGCGAAGAACGTCGCCCCCGGCACCTACCGCGATTACGTCCTCGGGTACACGTGCGCGAACGACATCTCGGCGCGCGACTTCCAGCGCAAGGACGGCCAGTGGACGCGTGCGAAGGGGTCCGACACCTTCTGCCCGCTCGGCCCGTGGATCGTCACGGACATCGACGCGGAGGACCTGCACATCGGTGGGGCCTTGAACGGCGAGGTCCGGCAGGACAGCCGCACGTCCGACCTGCTGTTCGGACTCGACGAGCTGGTCGTGCACGTCTCGAAGTACATCACGATGCTGCCGGGCGACGTGATCATCACGGGCACGCCATCAGGCGTCGGGACGACGAAGGGCCTGATGAAGCCGGGCGACGTGTACGAGGTGTCGATCGAGGGCATCGGCACGCTGCGCAATCGCGTCGTCGGCTTGGGTTGACGACTTGGGGCGCCGCGTGCATCCCTCTCCCGCCACAGCGGGGGAGGGATCGCATACGCGGATAACGATGGAGGGGGCTGGGGAGTTAGGCCCCCGGGGACCGCGGGCGCCTCGCCCGCTCCGGCGTTCCTCCGTCCCGACAGTGGGAGCGCCGCCACCCGGGACCGCGGGCGCCTCGCCGGACCCCGCTCTTCGGCTGACGAGACCCGTGATTCCTATCTTCAACGCCAACATCATGGTGATGCCCATGCAATACCATCGCCCGCGTCGCCGAGAACAACGCCCCAGATGACCGAAAAGGCCCGCCAACCCGCGCCGTTCCGGATCGGCGTGGTCGCCGACGACCTAACCGGCGCCCTCGATACTGGCGCCGGCCTCGCCCGGGCGGGCTTGCGCGTGCGCGTGCCCCTCGGGGCCGTCGACGCGGCGCTCGACGTCGCGGACATCGACGCGGTCGTCATCAACACGGCCACTCGCGAAGGCGATGCGGCTACCGCCCGCGACCGGTCGCGCGACGCCACGCGGGCCCTCCTACGCGCCGGCGTGACCGTCCTCTACAAGAAGGTCGACAGCGTCATGCGCGGGCACCCGGGGCCGGAACTGGCTGGGATGCTCTCGGTCCTGCCCGCAGGAACGCGGGCCGTGGTCGCCCCGGCCTTCCCGGCGCAGGGACGCGTGACCGTCGATGGCGTGCAACTCGTGCACGGGCAACCCGCGACGCATCATGGCGGCGTCCTCGCTGAAGCGTTTGCCAGCGCCGCCGATGCGTGCGACTTCCGAGACGCCGCGACGGACGACGACCTGCTTGCCGTCGCGACGCAGGGAATCGAGGACGGCGTGCGCGTCTGGGTCGGGACGGCTGGCCTGGCGGCGCAACTCGTGCCGGCCCTCATCGAGAAGGGGCTGCACTTCGCGGCGCACGACGGCGCGGACGATGATGACGACGACCCGTGGCACGGCGGGCGCCCCGTGGTGGTCATCGCCGGGTCGGTCCACCCGGTAACCGTCGCGCAGGTCGCCGCCCTCGCGGCGTCGGGCGCGGCGCACCTCGCGATCGACCTGCGACGTCCGGAGGCGTGGCCGGACGCGGAGACCCTCGACCATGCCATCGCGGCGCCGGGGGTCACGATCATCTCGACGCACGGCGGGGTCCCTGAGGGTGTCCTGTCGGCGGACCTCGCACGTAATGCTCTTGCCCTGCTTGACCGGGTGGCCGACGCTCTCGGGCGCCGCCTCGTGTCGGCGGAGACCCCTCCTGCGCTCGTCGTGACCGGCGGCGAGACGGCGCAGCGGCTCTTCGGTCGCCTCGGTGCCACCGCTATCGACGTGACCGGGGAGGTCCTGCCGGGCATCCCGACCGGGCGCGTGCACGTCGGGAGCGTGGTCGCACGGGTCGTCACCAAGTCCGGCGGGTTCGGTGCGGTGGGTGACCTCCTGACGATCGTGACGGGATCGCCCGCGTGACCGGCCCCCGACGCCCCGCCGTACGCCTCCGGCGCCCCGGGGCGGGCGATGCTTCCCTCTCCCGCCGCAGCGGGGGAGGGACCGCGTACGCGGAAAAAAATGGAGGGGGTCCTTCTCCCCTCCCCCTCGCGACCGCGGTGATCCTCGCGACCGTGACTCCCGGGCTCGAGGCGGTGTGCGCGTCGGAGGTCTTGTCCCGCGTCCCCGGATCGACCCTCAGCGCGACCGCTCGAGGCAAGGTGTGGGTGTCGGTGCCGGAGGTCGGGCCGGCCCTCGCCACCGTCCGCACCGCCGACAACCTCCTCCTCCACCTTGGCGAAGTCCGTGCCGGACTGACCCGTTGGGACCTGCAGGCCATTGGGCGCGACGTTGCCGCGCTCCCCGGCCTTGAGCCGATCCTAGGATCGCGGCCGGACGTCGGTGGCTCCGGGTTCGTCGTGAACGCCAGTCGGCGCGGGCGCCAGACCTGGTCGCGCTTCGAGGCGGGCACGGCTATCGCCGATGCCATCGAGGCGCGCTTCCCGGCGTGGCCGAACCTCACGGGAATCGTTGCCGGCGGACAGGGCGCCGGTGGTCGAGGCGTGCGTGTCGCCGTCGAGTTGCGCGTGGATGTCGATGACGAACGCGCGACGGTCTCGTGGCGGCTGACGCCCCCGTCGTTCCGCTTCCGCGGGCCGGACCGTGGCTTCGCGCGCGCGGCGTTGTTGCCGACCGTTGCGCACGCCCTCGCGCTTCTCTCCGACCCTCGCCCGGACGACCGCGTCCTCGACCCCTTCGCCGGTAGCGCCACGATCGTGGCCGAACGAGCCGCCTTGCCCGCGGCATCGGTGACCGGCATCGAGATCGACCGCAACGTCGCCGTCGTCGCCCGCGCGAACCTCGGGCCATCCGCCACCATCGTCGTCGCCGACGCCCGCGCGATGCCGCTCGACGCCGGCAGCGTCGACGCGATCGTGACGAACTTGCCCTTCGGGAGGCAGGTCCTCGATAGCGACGAGATCCCGGACCTCTACCGCACCGCCGCGCGCGAGATGGCGCGCGTCCTTGTCCCTGGCCCCGGCGCGCGGGTAATCGCGATGACGACGCGCGTGCCCGAGGCGATCGTGGCGATGGAAGCCGCGGGCTTCGCTGGCGAGGTCGTCGCGACCCTCGGCCTGAACGGGCAACGGCCGTCGGTAGTGCGGTATTTCCGCACCTAGAAGCCTGTCCGATAATCGCAGGGACGTGCCAAGTCGTCCGTCCGGATCCCGGGGCGAGTGCGCCTCGAGGCTCCTGGTCCGCGGGCATCCCTGCCCGCCGGGGCGGGGGAGCGAGGGCTCTATCTGGATCTGCCATCTGGTAGCCGTCCGGGAGACCTCGCCCTTGGGTGATCGTCCCACGACGGCAGGGGCGGGCAAGGATGCCCGCGGACCACGGCTCGCGCCGTAAGACGGGGCTAGTCGCCGACCATTCCCACCGACCGCCGAAATGTTGGACCCGCTCCTAGTCGAGGAGCCGAAACGCTCGCCAGTTCACGAGCGCGTCGAGGTCAGATTCCTGTCACACCGAAGTCGGACAACAGGCCCGCAAACCAGGTCAGGCCACCCGTCATGACGACGACACCCATCGCCGCCATCAGGCCGCCGCTCGTGAGCTCGACCGCGCGGGCGTGCCGGTTGATCCGTCGCATCACCCGCGTCGCGCCTTCAATGGCATATCCAGCGAGGAGGAACGGAACGCCGAGGCCGAGCGAGTAGGCGGTAAGCAGTAGGGCGCCCTGCGCCGCGGTGCCACCGGAGCCGGCGTAGAGGAGGATCGACCCGAGGATTGGCCCGATGCACGGCGTCCATCCGGAGGCGAACGCCGCGCCCACGAGGAACGACGGCGCGAGGCCCGCGTACCACGGCCCCTCGCCGCGCGCCGGGACCGCCGGGCGTATCCGCACGCGCAGGTCGCGCAGGAGGGCGGGGATCGGGATGATGCCCGCACCGTGCAGGCCGAGTACCAGGAGAGCCCCACCCGCGATCAACCGGAACGCGAGGCTCTTCACGACGTCCTGGAAGACGAACCCGACGAGACCGACGGACGCCCCCAGGCCGACAAAGATGGCCGAGAACCCCGCGATGAACGCGGTGGCATGCAGGAGGGTCCGACCGCGAGTGGCAGAGTCGCCTTCGAGGGTCCGCCCGGCAAGCATGCCGATGTACGCGGGCACGAGGGGCAGGACGCACGGCGACACGAACGAGAGCACGCCGGCGCCGAAGGCGACGAGGAGGGAGAGGTCGTTCGACATGGTGGCTCTAGCGTAACGGTCGGGGCGAGCGATGCGGGGGCGTGCACGCCTTGGCAGGAGGCAGGCGAACCCGGGCGCCGACGCGACGGTCAGCGTGACGCCGCGGCGGCGGAGCGGGCAAGGATGCCCGCGGACCCGGCACGGTCACCCGACCGGAGCGGACTCAGCTGGCATACGCTGGCGCCCGCGCCGGACCCGGTCGCTTACGCGAAAAGGGCGGGCAGAAGGCGCAGCAAGCGGAACTCGGTCACCTTGGACTCAGCGATGATCCGGTCGCCGACCGCCACGACGGGAATCGTCGTGCCGAACCGCGCCTCGAGGGCGGGGTCAGACCGGACGTCCACCTCCTCGAGCGCGAACGGGATGATGCGTTGAAGCCGTCG
The DNA here is from genome assembly GCA_945865725.1 of Thermoflexus hugenholtzii JAD2. Taxonomy (GTDB): domain Bacteria; phylum Chloroflexota; class UBA11872; order UBA12225; family UBA12225; genus CAILQO01. The sequence continues at coordinate 7,936 of CAMBEO010000046.1, forward strand.
CAATTTGCGTACGGCCTCATGGCAGAGGTGGCACCCCGGCGCACCGTAGACGGTCACGACCCTCGTCGCGTCACAGGAGCCGGCGTCGCCGCCCATCGGTCACGCGGGCCGCAGGATGGACTTGAGGTTCTTGGTGAGGACCTCGCGATTCATCACACCGGGCTGCACCGCGCGCACGATTCCCGCGCGATCGACGAAATAGCTCGAAGGCACGCCGACGAGGCGGTACAGGCGCATCGTCGCCTGGTTCGTGTCGAGGGCGACGGGAAACGTGAAGCTGCCGGTCGAGGGGTTGCCCAGGGCGAGGAACTCGGGGATGTCGCGCGCCGCGTCCTCCGTGTCGAGACTGACGGCAACGACGACGAGGCCGTCGGCACGGTGGTTGCGATACGCGTGCTCGAGTTCCGGCAGTTCATCGCGGCACGGCGTGCACCAGGTGGCCCAGAAGTTGATGAGGACCGGCTTGCCCCGCAATGCGGCGAGGTTGACGGTGCCCCCGTCAGCGGCCTTCAAGGTGAACGCCGGCGCCGCTTGCCCGACGCCCGGTGGGGCGCCTGACTGGTCGCCGAGACCGGGCAGCGGCGTCGTGGCCGCGAACCACGCGGCCGGGGTCGCGACGGCCGCGATGGCGCCGACGGCGACCCGCCTGCGCCATCGCGAGCGTCCGATGGGCAGCGCCGGCACATCGGCCTCGACCGGGTCAGGGATCATGCCGGGCCAGCACCGCGCGGGCGGGCGCGCGTAGGGATGAGCCCGATCGCGAACATGACAAGAAATCCCGTGTTCATCACGGCATTTTGCCAGAAACCGGTCATCACGGAAATGATGGTGTCTGGAACATACCACGCAAGAATCGACATCACGACCATGTTCCATGCATACGGTTCATGATTCTTGAACGGGTAGTGCACGACGAGCAATAGTGTCACGCCCCAACCGATGAGGACGCTGCCGAGCACCGCGGTCAGGAACTCGACGTACGCCACGGATCCGCGCGGGAACGCGCCGATGTGGTCAAGATCACCGAAGAACATGAAGCTGAACATCGACGTCGCGAGGTCCGGGCGCACCGCAAGGAACGACCCGTAGGCGACGGTGGCGCCGACGGCCACCATGAGGTACCGCTGCCAGAACTGGAACGACATGGGAGTGACCTCCTTCCGCCCGACAACCCGCTTCGAAAAAGCCGTGATCGTCAAATTCCAGTGTCGCGTGATTGGTGTGCAGTTATTGAAGGCGGGCGGGGGCGTCGCCACTGCCGGGCGGGACGACGACGGGGCGCCGACGGTCTCCCGTCGACGCCCCGTGCGCGAACCCTGCGACCTGAACGCGGGAGGCCGGCTCAGTACTCCGGCATCGGCGCGGAGGGCTTGACTGCCTCCGGGATGTCGGTGATGAGCGCCTCGGTGGTCAGGATCATCGCCGCGATGGAAGTGGCGTTCTCGATCGCCGACCGGGTGACCTTGGCGGGGTCGATGATGCCCGCCGCGACCATGTCCTTGTAGGTGCCCTCAAGGACGTCGTAGCCGATGTTCTTGTTGCCGGTCGCCGCCTGCTGGCGCCGGATGTTCTCGATGACGACCGCACCTTCAAGGCCGGCGTTGTGGACGATCGCTCGGAGCGGCTCCTCGAGGGCACGGCGGAGTACCGCGGCCCCGGTTGCCTCGTCGCCCCGGAGGTCGAGGCTGTTCAGGCTCTCGATGACGTTGACGAGGGTCACGCCACCGCCGGCGACGACGCCTTCCTCGATGGCGGCACGGGTGGCCGAGAGGGCGTCCTCGACGCGGTGCTTCTTTTCCTTAAGCTCGGTCTCGGTGGCCGCGCCAACCTTGATGACCGCAACGCCACCGGAAAGCTTGGCGAGGCGCTCCTGGAGCTTCTCGCGGTCGTAGTCCGAGGTGGTGTCCTCGATCTGCGCCTTGATCTGCTTGATGCGCCCCTGGACCTCGTCGGAGTTGCCATGGCCGTCGACAATGGTCGTGTTTTCCTTGTCGCAGACGATGCGGCGGGCCCGACCAAGGTCGTCGAGGCCGACGCTCTCAAGCTTGCGCCCGAGCTCGTCGGAGATGACGGTGCCGCCGGTCAGGACGGCGATGTCCTTGAGCATCTCCTTGCGACGGTCGCCGTAGCCCGGAGCCTTGACCGCGATGACGTTCAGGATGCCGCGCATCTTGTTGACGACGAGCGTCGCAAGGGCCTCGCCCTCGACGTCCTCGGCGATGACGACGACTTCCTTGCGACCGCGCTGCACGATCTTCTCCAGCACCGGGAGGAGGTCCTGCACGGACGAGATCTTGTTCTCGGTGATGAGGATGTACGGCTCCTCAAGCTCCGCGGTCATGCGGTCGGCGTTCGTGACGAAGTACTGCGAGCTGTACCCGCGGTCGAACTGCATGCCGTCGACGTACTCGATCTCGAACTGGATGCCGCGGCTCTCCTCGACGGTGATGACGCCGTCCTTGCCGACCCGTTCCATGACCTCGCCGAGAAGGTTGCCGATCTCGCGATCGTTCGCGGAGATGGCGGCGATGTTCGCGATCTCCTCGCGCCCGGAGATCGGGGTGGCAAGGGCCTTGACCGCGGCAACGGCGGCGGCGGCGGCCTTGTCGAGGCCGCGCTTGAGGATCATCGCGTTCGCGCCGGCAACGACGTTGCGCATGCCCTCGATGACGATCGCCTCCGCGAGCACGGTCGCGGTGGTCGTGCCGTCACCCGCGACGTCGTTCGTCTTGGACGCCGCTTCCTTCAGGAGCTGCGCGCCCATGTTCTCGAAGGGATCCTTGAGCTCGATCTCCTTCGCGACGGTAACGCCGTCGTGGGTGACGGACGGCCCGCCGAACTTCTTGCCGATGGCGACGTTCCGGCCCTTCGGTCCGAGGGTCGTCTTGACGGCCTTCGCAACCGCCTCGACACCCTTGGCCAGGGCACGGCGGGCGTCCTCGCGGAAGACCAGCTGCTTGGGCATGTCGACTTCGACTCCTTGCGTACGGGTTCCGGCACGTCAGCGGCGCCGCCGGGGGCGCGAGGATCGCGGCGTGGAGTGCCGGCGATGCCGGGACGCCCCGATCAGGTCGACTGGCACTCGCCGGTCGTGACTGCTAATCGAGTTTAGCAGCGAGTTAGCAGTCCGTCAACGCGAGTGCTAACCCATCCCGGGAGTCGGCGGTATACTGTGGCGTGCCCGGGCCGGTGGACGGGGTGACCGTCGCGCCGCCGGTGCCCGAGGCGACTTGCATGTTCGGTCTCCGCAGGAACAGCGCCTCCCCGGCCAAGCCGGTCATCACCGAAGAGGTCGTGCTCGGCGCGCTCGCCCGCATCCAAGACCCGGACCTTCGCCGCGACATCGTCGCCTTGGGGTTCGTGAAGGACCTCGCGATCGACGGGGGGCGCGTCGCCTTCAAGATCGAACTGACGACGCCTGCCTGCCCGGTGAAGGGCGAGATGGAGCGCCAGGCGCGCGAGTTCGTCGGCGCCATCCCCGGCGTCGAACGCGTCGACGTCCAGATGACTGCCCAGGTCCGGTCGATGGGTGCGACCGGCCAAATGCTCCCGGGGGTCCGCAACGTCATCGCGATCGCGAGCGGCAAGGGGGGCGTCGGCAAGTCGACCGTGTCGGCGAACCTTGCCGTCGCCCTCGCCCGCAGTGGCGCGCGCGTCGGCCTCCTGGACGCCGACATCTACGGCCCGTCCATCCCCGGCCTCCTCGGCCTGTCGGGCAAGCCGCAAGTCAAGCCGACCGCGACCGGCGACCAGGTTTTTGACCCTCCTGTCGCGCATGACGTCAAGGTCATGTCGCTCGGCTTCCTGCTTGACGACCCGAGCCAGCCCGTGATCTGGCGCGGGCCGATGGTCGGGTCGGGCGTCAGCCAGCTCCTCGGCCAGACCGACTGGGGGGAGCTGGACTACCTCCTTGTCGACCTGCCGCCGGGCACCGGGGACGCGACCCTCACGCTTGCGCAGCGGATCCCGTTGGCCGGGGTCGTCATCGTCTCCCAGCCGCAACGGGTCAGCCTCGAGATCGCGGTGAAGGCCCTGAAGGCGTTCCAAAGCCTGAAGGTTCGGGTTCTCGGCGTCCTCGAAAACATGAGCACGTTCGTCTGCGAGTCATGCGGGGCGGAACACCACGTCTTCAGCCACGGCGGCGCCCGGGAGGCGGCCGAACGCCTTGAGGTGCCGTTCCTCGGCGAGATCCCGCTCTCGCTCGACATTTGCGCGGCGTCGGATGCCGGAACCCCGGTTGTCGCGCACAAGCCTGACTCACCGCAGGCGCTGGCGTTCACGCGCATCGCCGAGGGCCTGGCCGCCCAGGTCAGCATCGCCAGCATGCGCCAGCGCACCTCCATCCCCTTGCGCGCGGTCTAGGGCAGGGCGACCACTCGAATGGCCACGGCCAGCGCCGGGCGCCCCGCTGGCGTCATCCGACGCGCGTCGCTCGGTTCGTTCGCGGTCGCAGCCGTCGCCACAGGCGCCTGGGTCAACCGTGCGCGGGCCGAAGGCCCACCCTCCGAGTGCGACCCGGAGGTCGCCTGCCCGGGCACGGTGGTCGCATTCCCCGACCTGGCGATCGAGGTGGCCGTCGAGGTGGCCGCCACCCCCTCGACGCGCGCGCGCGGCCTTGGCGGCCACGCCGCGCTTGGCGACCTCGAAGGGATGCTCTTCGCCTTCGAGACGCCGGGACGCTACCCCTTCTGGATGAAGGGGATGGACTTCCCGATCGACATGATCTGGCTTGTCGCCGCGACCGGGGGCGAGGAGTTGCTGGTCGTCGTCCACGTCGCACCAGACGTGCAAGTCGACCCCCCGGGGACGCCGGATGCCGCGCGACCCACCTACAGCCCGGTATCGCCGGCGACGCACGTCCTCGAGGTGAACGCCGGCTTCGCCGCGATGAACGGCATCGGCCCAGGCGCCGTCGCGATCGTGCGACCCGCGCCGCAACTGGACAATGATGGCGCGGCGTCCGCGTGAGCGGCGGCGGCTGAGGGGCCCAGTCGGGCCAGTGACGGCGGGACGCGGAGGGGAACGCCCCCGGTCAAGGCCCGCTCGACCAGGGACCCTCTGCACAAGGTAGCGCCGACTGGTCCCGATCGAGAATCATCGGGGCATGAACCAGTTGAGCCTCGCAAGCGGTTTCGAGCGCGCGACGAAGAGGACGCGCAAGCAGCGGTTCCTCGAGGAGATGCTGGCGGTCGTCCCCTGGGATGCCCTCGTCGGGCGGATCGCGCCGCACGCGCCTGCCGGGACCACCGGTCGCCCCCCGTACCCGGTCCTCGTGCTTCTGCGTATCCACTGCCTGCAGCAGTGGTTCTCCCTGCGTGACGAGGCGGTCGAGGACGCGTTGCACGACATCCCGGTCTACCGGGCGTTTGCCGGGATCGACCAGGGCACGACGCGCATCCCCGACGCGACCACCGTGCTGCGCTTCCGCCACCTCCTTGAACGCCATGGCCTCGCGCCGGACCTGCTCGCCACCGTCAACGGGGTACTCGAGGACCGGGGCCTCCGGCTGCGGCGCGGGACGGCGGTCGATGCCAGGATCGTGATGGCCCCCGGCTCCACGAAGAACCGGACGGGCCCGCGAGAACCGGGAGCGGGCAGACGACGAAAGGGATCCAGTGGTTCATCGGAATGAAGGCGCACGTTGGCGTCGATGCGGACACCGGCGAGTGCGGGGTAGCGCGCTGGGGGGTCACGTCGGGGGTGGATTGGCACGTGGCCACGCCACCGGGGCACCGGCGGTCGCCGCGACCCCGTGGGCTGGACGAGGACGGCGCGGCGCCCGAGGAACCGGCGGGCGGCCGACGGTCCCATTCGGGGCGATGCCGGCGGGACGCGGAGGGGAACACTCCCAGTCTGGAAGCGCCCCCGATTAGAGGTCGCGGGTCGCCCGTTCGGCAAGCGCGCCGACGCGGATCGCGTCCACGATCGTGGCGAGCGGCGTGCCCGGCCCGTACACCCCGCGAATCCCGATGGCCCGTACCGTCGCCAGGTCAGCATCGGGGATGATCCCGCCCGCATAGACCGGGACGTCGCCGAGGCCACGCGTGCGCAACGCCTCGACGATCCGGGGAAACAGCTCGAGGTGCGCGCCGGAATGGATCGAGAGGCCGATCGCCTCGACGTCCTCCTGCAAGGCGGCCTCGGCGATCTGGTCCGGCGTCTGCCGGATACCGGTGTAGATCACCTCCATGCCGGCATCGCGCAGGGCGCGGGCGACGATCTTCGCGCCGCGGTCATGGCCGTCGAGGCCCGGCTTTGCGACGAGGACGCGCAGCGGCAGCACGACGGCGGGGCGGGTCGCCCCGCGTCCCGCGATCGTTGCACGTCCCTCCGTTGCCATTGCCAACCCCTCGGGTGCGGACCCTCCGACGTACCCCGACCCGTGCCCTGACACCAGTGCGGTCGCGGTCGCCGGACGCCCCCACCGGGGAGGCTACCCGGCGAAGCGTGGCGCGCGCTTCTCGATGAAGGCCGCGATCCCCTCGCGGGCGTCCGGCGAGGCCAGGGCCCCCGCGAAAGCGGCACGTTCCCGGGCGAGGCCCGTCGCGAGGTCGGACGCTAGCCCGTCGCGGACCAGCGACCGCGCGAGGGCAACCACGCCAGCCGGGCGCGCCGCGATCGCCGAGGCAAGGTCAAGGGCGACCTCGAGCGCCTGCCCGGCCGCCTCGAGGCGAGTGGCGAGGCCGATCGCAAGGGCGCGTTCCGCCTCGACCGGTGCGCCGGACAGGATCATCTCCAGGGCGACCGACGCCCCGACGAGCCGGGCAAGGCGTTGCGTGCCCCCCCACCCCGGGAACAGGCCGAGGGCGACCTCCGGTTGTCCGAACCTCGCCGTGCGGGAGGCGACGCGGATGTCGCACGCGAGGGCGAGCTCGCAACCGCCACCGAGTGCCAGTCCCTCGATCGCCGCGATCGTCGGCTTCTGGCACGCGGCAAGGGCGTCGAAGGTGGCATGCCCGACCGCCGACCGGGCCGCGCGCTCCGCTTCGTCCGCAGCGGCGCCAAGCCATCGCACGTCCGCACCCGCGCAGAACGCACGTGGACCCGAACTCGCGAGGACCAGGGCGCGGACGTCCCCGTCGGTCGACACCTCGCGGATGATCGAGCCGAGTGCCTCCAGCAGGTCGCCGTCCAGTGCGTTCAGCTTCGCCGGCCTGTCGAGGGTGGCGACCGCCACGCCCTGACCGTGCATCCGCAAGAGGACCGGCCCTTCCGAGCGTTCCACGAGGCCCATCGCTTCCCCCTTCACAAGTCCAAGGACGGCGTCACTGGTGCCGAGCACGCTTGCCGCAATCCCCGTCGACGCTTGACCCGCGGGCATCAGGCGTAGTCATGGAAGCCCCCGCCCGACTTGCGACCGAGGCGACCAGCGGCGACCATCCGGCGCAGCAGCGGGCACGGGCGGTACTTCGGGTCGCCGAGGTCACGGTGAAGCACCTCCATCACCGCGAGGCAGACGTCGAGGCCAATCGTATCGGCAAGCGCGAGCGGGCCCATCGGGTGGCCCATGCCGAGGCGCATCACCGTGTCGATGTCCTCGCGCGAGGCGACACCCTCCATCAGCGCGAACATCGCCTCGTTCAGGAGGGGCATCAGGAGTCGGTTGGCGGCGAAGCCCGGGGTGTCGCCGACGACGACCGGCACCTTTCCGAGGTGCCGGGCGAGGGCGACGACCGATGCGACGGTGGCGTCGGCCGTGTGGTGCCCCCGGACGACCTCGACCAGGGCCATCGCCGGCACGGGATTGAAGAAGTGCATGCCCGCGACGCGCGCGCGGAACGGCACCGACGCGCCGATCGCGGTCACGCTCAGGCTCGACGTGTTCGTCGCGAGGATCGCATCGGGACCGAGTCGCGCCGCGGCGATGGCAAAGGCGGCACGCTTTGCGCCAAGCTCCTCGACGACGGCCTCGACGAGGAATGGCGCCGGATCGACGTCTTCAAGCGAGGCCGCGAGCGAAATCCTCGCTCGCACGTCGTCGCGAGCACTGGCCGAAAGCTCGCCACGCGCCACGCGCCGGTCGAGGGCACCGCTCACCTGCGCGATGGCGCGGTCGCGGGCACCGGGGTCGGGATCGACGAGGGCAACGTCGATGCCTGCGGTCGCCAGCACCTGCGCGATACCCCGGCCCATCGTCCCTGCCCCCAAGACGATCGCACGTTGGGGCACGGTACCGGGAGCATCGCCGGTCGCGGTGCCAGGCATGTCACTCATCGGTCGCAACCTCCAAGGTCGGGCCAGGATGGATGCCGTTCCGTTTGGGGTCGGCGCGGGATGCGCGCAGACCCTTCCCTACGGCCGTTCGATCGCGATCGCAAACGCCTCGCCCCCACCGAGGCAGGCTCCGGCAATCCCTCGATGGCCGTCGCGCCGCGCGAGGGCATGCACGAGGGTGACCAGGATGCGCGTGCCCGTGGCACCGAGGGCGTGACCGAGGGCGATCGACCCTCCGTGCACGTTGACCCGCCCCTCGTCCCAGCCGATCAGCCGCGTGTCGGCGACCATCTGCGCCGCGTAGGCCTCGTT
>CAMBEO010000047.1 GCA_945865725.1 Thermoflexus hugenholtzii JAD2
ACGATCGTTGCCCGCTGCTCGGCGATTGTCGCCCGGAGCTCAACAACCAGTGCCTGCAAGGTGGCGACCACGGATGGCATCACTCAACAGAACGTGCACCGGAACCCACCCGGCACCCTTACCCCGCCATGACCCCGTGAACGGTTACGACGTCGCCAGGGATGCGTGCGGGGGCGTCACGGGCGCGCGACGGGCGCGACGGGCGAGGCGGTCGAGGATGGGGACGGCCTCGGCGGTGGCGGCGGCGAGGACCCACCAGGTGGCCAGGGCGTAGACGGCGAGGCGGCGGCCGACCCGCTCGGGCCCCTCGACCCTCGCGTCCTCCAGGCACCAGCCGCGGGACTTCCAGGCGAGGAAGAGGCGCTCGATCCCCCAGCGGCGCGCGTACGAGGCCAGGGCCTCGCCGTCGGCGCGGTCGCTCGCCAGGAGGAGCAGGGGCTCGGCGGCGCCCTCGGGCCACGTCGCGACGATGCGGGTCGGGCGCCAGCCGGCCCGCTTGAAGGTGGCGACCACCGGCGTCACGACCCCGTCGCCGGGAAGGTCGCCGTCGCCGTCGCCGTCGCCGTCACCGTCACCGTCACCGTCACCGTCACCGTCACCGTCACCGTCACCGTCACCGTCACCGTCACCGTCACCGTCACCGTCACCGTCACCGTCACCGGGCAGGCTCGTGGCCGGGCCTCCGGGCGTGGCGGCGACGAGGGTGCCCAGGCCGGTCCACCGGTCGCCGGTCCACCGGTCGCCGGTCCACCGGTCGCCGGGGCGACGGACCAGGCTGCGCACCGGCCGCTCGACGCCGTTCGGCAGGCGGACGCGGGCCTGCCCCTGGATGCGGATGACCAGGGGCCAGCCCAGGGCGGCGACCTGGTCGGCGACGGCGGCGGTGCCGTACCCGCGGTCGGCGATGACGGTGACGTGGGGGCGCAGGTCCGGCGGGAGGGCCTCGTGGACGGCGACGAGGGTGCCGGAGACGGCCCCGCGCCAGGTGCCGGGAGGCACGGGGGCGTTCTGGGGCCACGTGCGCAGGGCAACGGGCAGGACGGAGCCCTGCCAGGCGATGCCGGCGACGAGGACGTGGACGCGGTCGCGGACGGTGGTCTCGTCCAGGACGACGCGGACGCCCCGCCAGCGACCGTGGGGACCGTCATGGCCGGGCGCGCGCCCGCGGTCGCGCCGGCCGGGAGGGCGGGGGTGGCGCCGGGCGTCGCCGTCGTGGTCAGCGAGGAGCCGGGAGAGGAGGACGCGCAGGGCGCCGGGGGTGACGAGGGGAAGGAGGCGCGAGGGGTCCAGGCGCGGGTCGTCGAGGGCGCGCTCGACGCGCCGGTCGGCGCTGGCGACCCGGGTGCGGAGGCCACCGGGGCACAGGGCGAGGGCAGCCCGGGCGATCTGGTGCGGGATGCCCTTGGTGGCGACGAGGAGGCCGGCGAGGAGGAAGCCGACGCGCGCGGGGAAGCGGGCGCCGAGGCCGGACCCGGCGAGGAGCCCGGCGAGCCAGGCGGTGACCACAGGGAACAGCGCGAGGTCGGTCGGGGTGGCCCACGGCGCACCGGGGTCGCCCCCGTCGCCCCCGTCGCCCCCGTCGCCCCCGTCGCCCCCGTCGCCACCGTCGCCACCGTCGCCCCCGTCGCCCCCGTCGCCACCGTCGTCGCCGGTGGCCACGGGGCTGGCCTCTGGAGTGGTGGGGTAGTGGAATGGCATCATCGTTCCCGGCCGGGCCCGGCAAACCGGTCGGACAGGACCCCGGGCCCGGCCATCCTTCGCCCCACGTTGTGCCGCGTCCGGGACCCCTCGCGCCGCCCCGATCTGGACACGAAACTGACGGCGCCCCTTCCCGCGCCGGGAAGGGGGAGGGGAGGTTAGGCCGACCGGGTGGGGGCTGATGGCGCCGGCGTCCGGCCGGCTTCGGGGGTTGACGTCGGGGCAGGCGACGGGAACGATCGATGGGCAGCCAGCGACATGAGGGTCCGCCCGCAGTGACGCGCCCGCCGTGGCGCGCCGTCCTCGACGAGGCACGCCACATCCTCGCGGTCGTCGCGTGCGTCGCCCTGCTCAACCAGGCCGTCGGTGCCTTCGTCGTCGAGGGTGCCAGCATGGAACCCGCCCTCGCGAACCGGGCGCTGCTTATCGTCGATACCGTCCTCGCGGATTGGCGCCCGTTCCGCCGCGGTGAGGTGGTCGTCTTCCGCTTTCCCCGGAACCCGGCGGTCGAGTACGTGAAGCGGGTCGTCGCCCTCCCGGGCGAGACGGTGATGGTCGCGCACGGGCGCGTGTTCGTGGACGGCACGGCATTGACGGAACCGTACCTGCGCGAACCAGCGCGCTACTCCTGGGGGCCGAGGCGCGTCCCGGAGGGGAACGTCTTCGTGCTAGGCGACAACCGGAACAGCAGCAGCGACTCCCACGTGTGGGGCCCTCTGCCCACCGGGTACGTCGTCGGGCGCGCGTGGGTCTCCCTGCGCCCGTTCTCGATCCTCGCGCTCGACGGGGTTACCCCAACCACGCGCGCGTGACTGGCGGGATTCCCATCGCGCCGGGGCCTGACCCGGCGATGACGCGCGGCAACTTGCCGGTGCGCGCGGCGGTGGTACGGACGCGTTCGATCGCCTCGGCGGCGTGCGGGGCGAGGACCCCCCGACCCGAGGCATCGGCAAGGATGGCGACCGTGCCGCCGCTTCCACCGCCAGTGATCTTGGCGCCGTGGAGGCCATTGGCAGGCCCCTCGGCACGAACGAGGGCGACAATCCGGTCGGTCTCGGGGGCACCGAGGCCGCAGTTCCGTCCGTAGCTCCGGTGCGACCCGTACATCTGCCTGCCCGCAGCGGCAAGCGCGATCGCACGCGCCGGGCCGTCACCTCGCAGCGAGGCGTCGCCGGCCGTGACGAGTGACGCCCGGAAGCGCATCACCCGGGCTTGCTCGGTGACGGGATGGGTCGTCGCGCCCCGCACCGGATAGTCGACCGACGGATCGATCACGGTCGCGGCATCGTGGTGGTCGCCGTATCGTGCGAGGAAGTCCTGCCCGCGAAGGTGGCGAGGCAAGCGGGGTGCGATGTCGTCGAAGGCCCGCGGGTCGACGTTGCACAGGTGCCCGCCCCCCATTTCGATCGGATCCCCGACGAGGCCCCGGCGCAGGATTTCCCGGCCCATGAAGGCGGCGGTCCGCACGCGCGGGTAACGCTCGCCGCCGACGGCGTGCTTGACGCCGCTGTCCAGGCCGATGAACGCGACGCCTTCGGGCACTTCCACGTGGCCGAGGAGGTCGTGCGGTTGGCAGCGCAACTCGAGGAGATGCCCCGCCTCGCCGAGCGCGCAGGTGACCTGGTCCATGATCCCGCACGGGGCACCGGCGACCCGATTTTCGACCATCTGGCACAGGGCGGCGAGGCGGAACCCGTCGATCGTGATGCCTGCCATCGCGCAGACCGCGCGCATCGTGGCGACCTCGAGGGCGGCCGACGAGGCGACGCCCGCACTGAGGGGGACGTTGCCGTCGATGGCGACCGTCGCCCCGGGCAGGTCCCTCGCCACGCCCTCCATGGCGATGACATGCCAGGTGCCAACCACGTAGGCGGCCCAACGCGAGGCCGTGCCGATGCGCGCCCGGAGTTCGGCGGCGGGCCGAAGGGTGTCCGAGACGGGGATCTCGAAGGTCGCACCATCGAGGTCACCCGCCTCCGGGCCGACCGTGGTGACGCGGATCAGGCCGTCGTCACGACGCTGGACGGCCACGGCCGTACGCGCGCCGATGGTGGCCTCGAGCACGGTCGCACCCGAGTAGTCGGCGATGCCGCCCATCACGTCGAGCCGACCGGGGGAGACGGCGACCGTGGTCGCGACGCCGGTGCGGAACCACCTGGGGAGGTCGCCCCCGGCGCCGCGGAGGCGCGTCGCGATCTGGGTGAACGGGTCGGTCTCGACGGGGATGGTGGTGTTACTCACGGGGCGGGGAGTGTACCCCCGGAAATCGTCCGGCATACGTGTCACGTCCTTCTCCCCCCTCCCGCGACGTGGCGGAGGGGCTGCGGGTGGCGCTTCCCTCTCCCGCCGCAGCGGGGGAGGGATTGAGGGAGGGGGAGCCTGACCCGCCGCCCCTAGTCGGGCAGTCGGGCCTCGACGACCCGGTCGCGTCCGGCGAGATCGCGATGGACGGTGACCGACGCGCGAGGGTGGGCGGCGAGGGCGAGATCGACGAGCGCCGGAACCTGCGTGGGATCGCATTCCATCAGGACGGATGACCCCGCACGAAGGGCGGACGGCGTGTCGCGCAGGAGGGACCGGTATGGGTCGAGGCCGTCCTCGCCGCCGTCGAGGGCCAGTCGCGGCTCCCAGTCGCGCACGGTCGGGTCGAGGAGGGCGAGGTCACCTGAGGGGATGTAGGGCAAGTTGGCGCAAGCGACATCCACCCTCGTGCGAAGGGCACCGAGGCCGTCCCCCAGGTGGAACCGCAGGCGAGCCCCGGGGGCAAGGCGCCGGGCGTTCGCACGCGCGACGCGAAGGGCACCCGGGTCGATGTCGACGGCATGGACGAGCGCTAAAGGGCAAGCGCTGGCGAGGGCGATCGCGATCGCACCCGACCCGGTCCCGACATCGACGGCACGGCCTGCATGGCCGCGTGGCGCGAGGCGGGCCAGTGCGACATCGACGAGGATCTCGGTGTCCGGTCGCGGGACGAGCACGCGCCGGTCAACGCGGAAGGGCACGCCGGCGAACTCCTTCGTCCCGGTGATGTATGCGACCGGCTCGGCCCGGGCACGTCGGGCAACCGCCGCGCGATAGCGCCGCCACGACGTCTCCGCGAAGGGTTCGTGGTCTCGCAGGACGAGGGTCGCCCGATCCCAATCGAGGACGTGGCGCAAGAGGACGTCGGCGTCGAGGGCGGGGGTGTCGGTCGTGCCCGGGGGCGTGGCCGCGAGGACGCCCCGCGCCCAGTGCAGGGCGTCCCGGACCGTGCCGGGCCGGCGTGATCTGGCAGGGCGCGACGGCGTCACGAAGTTACGCGGCGCCAGCGGCCTCGAGGCGGTCTGCCTGGTCGGCATCCGCGAGGGCGCGAGCGAGTCCCTCGATCGCCCCGGCGAGGATCCCGGGCAGGTTGTGGAAGGTCAGGCCAATGCGGTGGTCGGTCACGCGGTCCTGCGGGAAGTTGTACGTGCGGATCTTCTCGCTACGGTCGCCGGTACCGACCTGCAAGCGCCGGTGCTCGCCGAGGCTGGCGCTGCGCTTCTGCTCCTCCAGGGCAAGGAGGCGCGCCCGCAACACCGTCATCGCCCGGGCCTTGTTCTTCAGCTGTGACCGCTCGTCCTGGCAGGTCACGACGAGGCCGGTGGGCTTGTGGGTGATGCGGACCGCGGAGTCGGTGGTGTTGACGCCCTGCCCGCCGTGGCCGCCGGCGCGGTAGACGTCGATCTCAAGCTCATCGGGATCGATCTGGAGATCGACCTCGTCGACCTCGGGGAGGACGGCAACGGTCGCAGTCGAGGTGTGGATCCGGCCGGAAGATTCGGTTGCCGGCACGCGCTGGACGCGATGGACGCCACTCTCGAACTTGAGGCGGCTGTAGGCGCCCTGCCCGCGGACCTCGAAGATGATCTCCTTGTAGCCACCGATGCCGGTCTCGCTGGAGGAGAGGACCTCGGTCTTCCACGACTGGCGCTCGGCGAAGCGCATGTACATCCGAGCGACCTCGGCGGCGAAGAGGGCCGCCTCCTCGCCGCCGGTGCCCGCGCGGACCTCGACGATGACATCACGCTCGTCGTTCGGGTCGGTGGGAAGGAGGGCCACTTGCAACTGGCCGAAGAGGTCGGCGCGTCGCCCCTCGAGGGCGGCGATCTCCTCGCGCGCGAGTTCGACAAGGTCCGGGTCAGTCTCGCCTTCGAGGAGGGAGCTGGCCCCGGCGATCTCCTCGTCGATCCGAATGATCTCGCGCCGCAGGTTGACGACCGGCGCGATCGTCGCCTGTTCGCGCGAGAGGCGGACGTAGGCGGCCTGGTCGCCAAAGACCTCGGGATCGGCGAGACGCCGCGCGAGGTCCTCGTAGCGCACCTCGATATTTGCGACGCGGTCGAGCATGGTCCGCTCCCGAGGCCCCGGCACGGCCGGGGCATGGTGGCGCGGGACGCCCGCGAGGGGCGGGCTACCGGTTGCAATCCGGCCTGGGGTCGCCGCACCGGTGACACGAAAAAGGGCGGGGACGTCGCCCCGCCCGTGCGTGCCGTGGCGGCGGCGCTACTGGGCGCGAATGCCGAAGCGGCGCTGGAAGCGCTCGACCTGGCCGGCCGTATCGACGATGCGCTGCTGGCCGGTATAGAACGGATGGCAGTTGGAGCAAATCTCGACCCGGATCGACGGCTTGGTCGATCCCGCGGTGAAGGAGTTCCCGCAGACGCACTGGACCTGCGCGTTCGGGTAATAGCTCGGGTGGATGTCGGACTTCACTGGGCGACCTCTGACGCAAAGTGTAGCAGCGACAAGGACACGAGCAGGTCCGTCGGCATGTCAGACGTGTCGTCGCGCGGTCGCCATGAATGCGAGGGTGGAGGCGAGGTCGGGCGAGCCGGTGCGACCGCCGAGGGCGCGGCACTTGAGGGCCGCGACGGCCGAGGCGAGCTCGAGTGACGCGTGCAGGTCACGCCCGGACGCGCTTGCAAACAGGAACGCGCCGTGGAACACGTCGCCGGCGCCGGTGGTGTCGACGACGGATGGCGCCACGTACGCCGGCACGTGGAAGTCGCCATCCGGGGAGGCGCACCAGCAGCCCGCCTCGCCCTCGGTGACCACGACGACCCGCGGGCCGCGTTCGCGCAGGCGCCGCGCCGCATCCAGGAGGTCGCGCCCGGCGAGGACCGGTGCATACGAGTCGCCGTACGTCCCCGGGTCCGGCGCGTCCGCCTGGTCCCGTGCGGCGAGGCTGACGGCGTATTCGCGCGCGGCGGTCCCGAGGTCGCGCCCCTCGAGGCTTGCGACATATTCGGTCGCGAAAAAGCGCGACACGACGAGGTACTCGAGGTGGGCCAGGAGCGGGTCGATGTTCGGGTTGTAGTGCGTGCCGTCCAGGCAGGCGCGCCCCCCGGCCGACGAGACGGTCTGGGCGGCGGCAAGCGCGCCCGGGCCGGCATCGCTCAGGTGCAGGTACGCGGCGCGGGAGACCCACGGCAGGTCGAGGTCGTCAGGCTGGACGTCTGGTGCGGTGCCCCGACTGGAGAGGAACGCGCGCGATCCGGTACGCCCGTCCACGAGGACGACCGTGCGGTGAGACGTCTGCCCCTGGCGGACGATGGCGTGCGAGACATCGACCCCCTCGGCGCGGAACTCGTCCAGGATCTGGGTACCGGTCGGGTCATCGCCGAGGCACGTCACGAATGACGCGTTGCCCCCCAGGCGGGCGACGGCGACCATCGCGGTCGCGACCATGCCCCCGCCCTGTTCCAGTCGCCGGTGGATCGTCGCCCGCCCTTCCGGTGGCGGGATCTCGCTGAGCAGGACGAGGTCGTCGACGCAGGAGAAGCCGATGCCGAGGATCCGTGGGGGCGGGCGCTCGGACGTGGCCTCGACGGACGCGTCGGCGGGCGGCACGGAGGGCGGTCGGGTCACGGCGTGAGAGCGTAGCGCGGGACCGTGAACCCGGCGTGGGAGCCGACCGGGCGCGCGTACCCTGCGGGTGGAGGGACGCCGATGGCGGACGAGAACCGGCCTGGCCGGATGCCCGTCGACGAGGCGCGGGCCAGGATCGTGGCGGCCGTCGAACCGGTCGACGCGCACGAGAGGGTGCCGATCATCCAATCGGTTGGTCGCGTCCTCGTCGAGGACGTGGCGGCGACCGGTGACGTGCCGCCGTTCGACTACAGCGCGATGGACGGGTACGCGGTGCGAGCGGCCGACGTGCGTGCGGCCACGGACCGTGGTGTCGTGCGCCTGCGCGTTGTCGGCCGGGTGGGTGCGGGCGAGGTTGCCAACCGCCCTTGCGGTCCGGGCGAGGCATGGCGGATCGTGACCGGCGCGCCGATCCCGCCGGAAGCAGACGCGGTCATTCCATACGAGATGGTCCGGGCGGTCTCGCGCGATGGCCGGGTACTCGAGGGGCATCCGCGAGGCTTCGGCGGTTGGGACGGGAGCGAGACCGAGGTCGAGGCGGCGATTGACGTCACGATTTCGGTGGTGGCGGGCGACGACGTCCGGTCGCGAGGCGAGGACCACCGTGCCGGTTCGGTCGCGATGCGGGCAGGCACGCGGGTGCGTCCAGTCGAGGTCGCCGTCCTCGCAAGCCTCGGGCGCGAGTGGGTGTGGGTGACGCGGCGCCTGCGGGTCGGCGTGTTGTCCACTGGCGACGAACTTGCCGGGCGCGACCACGCGGGGCCGCTCCCGCCGGGGGCGATCCGCGATGCGAACGGACCCGGCCTGATGGCGATGGTCACGCGCGATGGCGCGATGCCGGTCGACCTCGGGCAGGCGCCCGACGATCCGGAGGCGATCCGCGCCGCGTTCCTGCGCGGCGTCGAGGACGGGTGCGACGCCATCGTGTCGTCGGGCGGGGTTTCGATGGGCGACCGCGACATGGTGCGACATGTCGTGGGCGGCGAGGGCGAGGTCTCGATCTGGAGGGTCGACCTGCGTCCGGGCAAGCCCTTCGCGTTCGGGCGGTTCCGCGGCGTGCCTCTGTTCGGGCTTCCCGGGAACCCGGTCTCCGCCCTCGTGACGTACGACCTCCTCGTGGCCCCGGCCCTGCGGCGCCTGCAGGGCGAGACGCTGACGAACCCGGTGGAGGTGCCCGCCGTCGCGGCCGTGCGCCTGGCGAACGACAGTGGAAGGGAACAGTTCATGCGGGGGATCGTGCGGGCGGTCCAAGCACCGGACGGCGCGATCACGTGGCACGCAAGTCCGACGGGATCTCAGGGGTCCGGGCTCCTGTCGTCGCTGGCGCGCGCGAACTGCCTCATTCGCGTGCCCGCCACCGTGACCGAGGTTCCGGCCGGCGGTGCGCTGCGGGTGACCCTCACGGGAGTGGCACCGCTTTGGTAACCTTGGCGGACGCGGTTTCCCGTCTGGGCGCGCCATGGCCTCTGGCCTTGGACGCTGGGCAGGGTGCCCGATCCCGCGACGGAAGGGGGTGAGAACGTGACCGTCGAACTCGAAACGCGCAAGGCGCTGGTCAAGAAGTACCAGCGGAACGGGGCAGACACCGGTTCGCCGGAGGTGCAGATCGCATTGTTGACGGAGCGCATCAAGTCGCTCACGACGCACCTGATTGCGAACAAGAAGGACGTGTCGTCAAGACGCGGCCTGCAACTGATGGTCGGACAACGCCGTCGCTTGCTGACGCACCTGACCCGCATCGAAATGAGCCGGTACCGCGAGGTAATCGCGAGCCTCGGCCTGCGCCGCTGACGCGGCCATCGCATGTCGCGTAGGCGCGGACGGTTGTTAGTTACTCCGTGGACACCGAGAGCCGTCGGCCCCCGCTGGGAACGGATTAGCTAACACACCGCCATTCGCGCCTGCGCCTCGGGCCCGCACGGGCCCGCCAAGGAGCAACGCATGGTGGGCAACGTTCCCACACCGGGGGCGAGCGCGCCCCTATCCCCCAAGGCACGCCTCGTCCCTGGTTCCCCGCTCGGCGTGGTCACCCGCAAGGAAATCACGTTCGCGGGACGCCAGCTCGTCATCGAGACTGGCAAGCTCGCCGGACAGGCCAACGGCGCCGTCACGGTCCAATTCGGGCAGACGGTCATCCTCGCGACGGCAACGATGTCGAAGTCCCCTCGTGAGGGCATCGACTTCCTGCCGCTCACGGTCGACTACGAGGAGCGCCTGTACGCGGCCGGGAAGATCCCGGGCAGCTACCAGCGTCGGGAAGGCCGGGCGCGTGACGCCGCGATCCTCTCCGGACGCCTCGTCGACCGCACGATCCGCCCCTTGTTCCCCAAGGGGTTGCGGCTTGACGTCCAGGTCATCATCACGACGCTCTCGGCCGACCAGGAGAACGATCCCGGCATCCTCGGGATCGTGGCGGCGTCGGCGGCGCTCGCGGTTTCCGACATCCCGTGGGGCGGGCCAGTCGCCGGGGTCCAGATCGGATTCGTGAACGGCCAGCTGATCGTGAACCCCACGAATGCGGAGCTCGAGAAGAGCACGCTCGAGCTCGCGATCGCGGCCACGTCCGACGCGGTGATGATGGTCGAGGCGGGTGCGAAGCGGGTCTCCGAGCAGGTGATCCTCGAGGCGATCGCGCTGGCGCAGGGCGAGATCCGCACCCTTTGCACGCTGCAAGAAGAGTTGCGCGTGGAGGTTGGCAAGCCGAAGCGCGAGTTCATCGCGGCCGAGACGCCCTCGGACCTGAAGGCGGCCGTGGACGATGCGCTCGCCGGGCGCCTTCTTGCCGTGCTGAACCAGGCGGACAAGGCGACGCGCGAGGAGGGTCTCGACAGCCTGACCGCGGACGTCGTGGCCGCGCTGCGCGACCGCTTCGATGCCCAGAAGATCAGCGGAGTCGTCGAAGGACGGATCAAGACGGCGGTTCGTGACCAGATCCTCCTGGAAAACCTCCGACCGGACGGACGCGACACGAGCACGATCCGCCCGATCGTGTGCGAGGTCGGCGTGCTGCCGCGCACCCACGGGTCCGGCCTGTTCACGCGCGGGCAGACGCAGGCGCTCTCGATCGCGACCCTCGGGTCACCCGGTGACGCGCAGCGCATCGACTCCCTCGCGTGGGAGGACGAAGTCAAGCGCTACATGCACCACTACAACTTCCCGCCGTACAGCACGGGCGAGGCACGCCCGCTGCGCGGCGTCGGCCGGCGCGAGGTTGGCCACGGGAACCTGGCCGAGCGGGCGCTCCTGCCGGTGCTCCCCCCGTCGGACAAGTTCGGCTACACCCTCCGGGTCGTCTCCGAGATCGTCGCCAGCAACGGGTCGACGTCGATGGCGTCGGTCTGCGGTAGCTCCCTCGCGTTGATGGACGCGGGCGTGCCGATCAGCGCGCCCGTGGCAGGCGTGGCCATGGGCCTCGTCCTCGGTTCGGGCGAGACGGCGGGCAGGCATGCGGTGCTGACCGACATCCAGGGGATGGAAGACGCCCTCGGCGACATGGACTTCAAGGTCGCCGGTACGGAGGACGGGATCACCGCGCTCCAGATGGACATCAAGGTCAAGGGGATCACCCTCCAGATCATGGAGGAGGCCCTTGAACAGGCCCGGCAGGCGCGCCTGCTGATCCTGGGCCGGATGGGCGAGGTCATCGACGCGCCCCGGTCGACCCTTTCGAAGTGGGCGCCGAAGATCATCCAGATCAAGTTGCCGTCCGACAAGGTCGGCGCGGTCATCGGCCCCGGCGGGAAGGTGATCCGGCGCATCCAGGACGAGACCGGCGCATCGATCGACATCGACGACCAGAACATCGCCAACATCACCTCCCCGAACCCGGAGGGCGCCGAAAAGGCGGCCCAGATCGTCCGGTCGATCATCGAGGAGGTCGAGGTCGGCAAGATCTACATGGGCAAGGTCACCCGGCTCATGGCCTTCGGCGCCTTCATCGAAGTCCTGCCCGGCAAGGAGGGCCTCGTCCACGTCTCCGAACTGGCCGAGACGCGCGTGAATCGCGTCGAGGACGTCGTCGAAGTCGGCGACGAGGTGATGGCGATGGTGATCGAGGTCGATCCGCAGGGTCGGCTCAACCTGTCGCGCCGTGCGGTGATCGAGGGATCGACGCCGGACGAGGTGCTGGCCCGGCGAAACGAGACGGGCGGGCCTCCCCGCACCGGCTTCGGCGGCCCTCCCCGCCGCGACGGCCCCCCGCGAGGCGGATTTGGCGGGCCGCGGCGTGACGGGCCTCCCCGCGGGGGCTTCGGCGGGCCGCGCCCGTAGTCGACCCGGCGTTCCGGTCCCCGGCAACGCGATGGCCGCCCACGCTCCTTCGGGAGTGCGGGCGGCCATCGCCGTTTCGGCTTGAACTTGGGCGCTAGCCGGGCGGTACCATGAACCCCGGATGACCGCCTCCGAACCGATCCGCGTCGCGATCGCCGGCTTCGGGCGCCTCGCGGGAGATGTCGCCCGGGGCCTCGCGGCACGCGATGACATCGCCATCGTCGGCGTGGCCCGCCGCCAAGCGGGTGGAGCCACGCTCCAACTCGCCGGTCACGAGGTCGCCACCTACTCGACCGTCGCGGGAATGCTGGCCGAGACTAGTCCCGACGTGCTGTTCGAGGCGACGTTGCCCGAACACGCGATGGCGCACGCCCTCGCGGCCCTGGAGGCGGGGGTGCGCCCGGTGGTCGCGACTTCCGGGATTTCGGACGGCGACCTCGAACGGCTCGCGGGGGCATGCACCAATACGCAGCTCGGCGCGGTGGTCGCGCCGAACCTGTCGATCGGTGCCGTGGTCCTGATGCACCTCGCGGCGATCGCCGGGCGCTACTTCGACCACGCCGAGATCATCGAGTTCCATCGTGACCGCAAGGCCGACGCGCCCTCGGGCACCGCGGTCCACACCGCACGACTGATGCAGCGTGCGCGACTTGGCGGATTTACTCATGCACCAAGCCGGGTGGTCACCCTCGATGGCGTGCGCGGGGGCGAAACCGGCGGAATTGGCATCCACAGCGTTCGCCTGCCGGGACTTGTGGCCCACCAGGAGGTCATCTTCGGGGGGACGGGCCAGGTGCTGACCTTGCGGCACGACGCAACCTCGAACGACTCGTACGTGCCGGGCGCCGTCCTGGCGATCAAGCACGCGGTCGCGACGCCTGGCCTGGTGGTCGGGCTCGGCACGCTGCTGGGCCTTGAGGCCTGAACCGCGGAAGGAACTCACGAGGATGAGCGCACGCGCGACCGAATTCGGGCGGCTGGTGACGGCGATGGTGACGCCGTTCCAGCGCGACGCGGAGCAGTCGATCGATCACGGGAAAGCGGGCGCCATGGCGCGCATCCTCGTGGCGAACGGCACCGACACGATCGTCGTCTCCGGCACCACCGGCGAGTCGCCGAACCTCTCGACCGAGGAGAAGCTCGCGCTGTTCCACACGGTCCGCGAGGCCGTCGGGTCGACGGCAAAGGTGATCGCCGGCACGGGCAACTACAGCACGCGCGAGAGCATCGAGCTCACGCGCGAGGTCGAGGCGTCAGGCGTGGCGGATGGCGCCCTCCTCGTCGTCCCGTACTACAACAACCCGCCGCAGGAGGGCCTGTACCGGCACTTCCGTGCGATCGCCGAGGCGACGTCGTTGCCGTGCGTCGTCTACAACGTCCCGTCCCGGACGGTGCGGAACATGGACGCGGCGACGACGGTTCGCCTCGCGAAGGACGTGCCGAACATCGTCGGTGTCAAGGAGGCGTCGGACAACCTCGACCAGGTGGCGGAGATCATCTCGGGGGTTCCGGCCGACTTCCGCATGTGGTCGGGGAACGATGGCGACATCTTCACGAAGATGGCGGTCGGCGCGTACGGCGTCGTCTCGGTGGCGTCGCATGTGATCGGGCGCCTGATCCGCCAGATGATCGACGCGACGGCGGCCGGCGACCTTGCCGAGGGGGCGCGCCTTCACCGGCACCTGCTCCCGGTCGCCCGGACCCTGTTCCCGCCAATCTCCCCAGTCGCCTCGCCCGCTTCGATCAAGGCGGCCATCACCCTGCTTGGCTTTGACGTCGGCGGCCTGCGCCTGCCGATGATCGAACTGCCGGACGCGGCCCGCGAGAGACTGGGCGACCTGCTGCGGGAGTACGACACCGACCCGATGCACGCGTAGGCCGGACCGGAAGCGCCGGGCCTGGGGAGCAAATGACGACCACGGCGCCGGACGACCGGCGACAGGCCTTGGCGACCGTCGCCGACGAGGCACGCGCGTGCCGCGCGTGCCCGCTGCATGTCGGGGCACGGAACGCCGTCCCGGGCGAGGGCAACCCGGACGCCGAGGTCATGCTCATCGGCGAGGCGCCGGGCCAGAACGAGGACCTCCAGGGGCGCCCGTTCGTCGGTGCCTCGGGACAGTTCCTCACCCAGATGCTGGAGGCGGCGGGGTTCCCTCGGTCGGAGGTGTTCATCGCGAACGTCGCGAAGCACCGGCCGCCGGGCAACCGCGATCCGCTGCCGGAAGAGATCGCCGCGTGCGCAGGTTTCCTGCAACGCCAGATCGACGCGATTGACCCGCTCGTGATCGTGACCCTCGGGCGGTTCTCGATGGCGCGGTACTTCCCCGGGGAGCGGGTCAGCCGCATCCACGGGCAGGCGCGCGTGGTCGGCGGGCGGGTGATCCTTCCCCTGTATCACCCCGCGGCGGCGCTGCACCAAGGCAGCCTGAGAAAGGTCCTCGAGGCCGACTTCGCCGCCTTGCCGGGAGTCGTCGATCGCGCGCGGCGCCGGCGCGAACGCCTCATCGCCGTATCGACCGGCGATCAGGTTGATGCGGCGCCGTTGGCACGGGAACGTGGGCCAGAGGACGGGTCCGTCGCCCGCCCCGAACGCGTCGCGCCGGTCCAGCAGTCGTTCGGGATCGCAGGCTTGACGGTGCCCGACGCGAGCGAGGCCGTCACGCCGCGGGCGGAACCGGAAACGAGGGTCGCGCCTCCCAAGCAGTTGCCGCTGCTCTAGGGGTTACCGGCGCCGGCGGGACGCGTCCCGCCAGCACCCACGCGCCGGCCCCCCAACTGATGGCGGTCGCGAACGCGATTGCCCAGAAGGCGAGGCGCCAACGTAGGTATGCCGCGCGCGTCTCGTCGCGACGCGAGGGCGAGTAGTGCCAGGCATCGACCCACGCCTGTCTCGACACGCGCAGGCGCACGTACGCGAACCAGGTGGCGAGGCCCAGCCCGGCGGCGGCGGCGAGGACGAACTGCCACGCTTGGGGCATGTGACGCGGTCGCGCTAGGCCCGCCGCCCGCCACGGCGTGGCGAGCGGGCGCCGGTCACGCGTCTGGTGCCCCGGCGATCCGGCGGTCCTCGCGCGACAGGTGCTCCACGGTGATGCCCGACTCGACATACGTGCGGGTGACGTGGGTGCCACCGTACGTCCAGAGGAAGCGCATCGTCGCGTCGCTGTCGTTCCGGAAGTGATGGGGCACGCCCGGGGGCACGAAGGTGACGTCGTTCGCCTGCACGACCGTCTCCACGCCGTCGATGATCGCGACCGCCTCGCCTTCGAGGATGACGATCGCCTCCTCAACGTTATGCGTGTGCAAGGGGATCGTCGCACCCGGTTGGAAGGTACTCATCCCCATGGTGAGCGAGGTGCTGCCTCGTTCGCTCATGACGAGCGGTTGCGTCACGACGCCCTTGGCGCGCGAGATCGACGGCAGGTCGGCGGGTCGGAGGACGC
>CAMBEO010000048.1 GCA_945865725.1 Thermoflexus hugenholtzii JAD2
CGTGACGTTCCCCTTGCCGTGCGCCCCGAAGGCTGGCCACCACGTCGCGAGGGGCTCGTCGTACGCGAGGACGCCGCGTTCGACGAGGCGGTGGACGACCGTCGCCGTCAACCCCTTCGACATCGAGAAGGCGGTGAACAGGGTGTCGCTGTCGACCGGACGACCGGATCCCGGATCGGCGATCCCGGCCCATGCATCGACGACCAGTGCGCCGTCATGGAAGGCGGCGACCTGCAGGCCGGTCTCGCCGAGCGTGGCGATGGCTTCCTTGAGGGCGATCGCGACGGCGGCCTGGGCGTTCGGGTTCATCTCGCGGGTACTCCAGTTCGAATCTGCGGAACGTCAGAAGTTCCAATGACGGGGCGAGTGTCAGGCGCCATAACCGATACCGAGGCCCTCGCAGACGGCGCGCAACACGAGGTCCCACGCGAAACACTCGAGGCGCCCCGGGTGCAGGGCGTTCTTCGTCATCGCCACCGCCAGGTCCTGCGACGGGCAGTACATCGCGAGTGACCCGCCCAGGCCCGTGTGGCCGAAGGCGTCGGACCATGGCGCGACGATCGTGACACCGCAGCTCTGGTGGGTGCCCGCGCCGAGGGCGTAGCCAAGCCCCATCCTGTCGGTCCAGGCGATGCGCTTACCGTCGTCACCGAAGTAGGCTTGGGAGATCGCGGCGATGCTGTCCAGCCCGAGGAGGCGCGTGCCGTCGAGGCCGTCGGCGCGCATCGACGCGTAATGGCGTGCGAACGCCCGCGCGTTCCCGACCATGCCGCCTGCGGGCATGCACCCCTCACGGAACTCCGGCAGGTTGCGCCGCGTCGACGTCTCGGCGAGGTTCGCCCTTTCGACGTCTTCCATCGGTCGCAACCCGGTCGCCGCCGCCGGAGCGCCCGCCGGGTGGAGGGTCGCGACGCGCGCGTGGATCGACGCGTCAGCGGGAATACCGCACCACAGGTCGCCGATGCAGGCCGGGCCGGTCACCTCCTCGCGCAGGACCTGCGCGAAGGGCTTGCCGGTCGCCTCCTCGATCGTGCGCCCGAGGAGGGTGCCGAACGTCATCCCGTGGTACGCCATCGACGCGCCCGGTGCCCAATCGGGTATGGCTTCCTCGAGGTTGCGCCCGGTGGCGGCGAGGCTCGGTTGGTCCTCGAAGGCGAGGCCCTTGACGGTGGGCATGCCCGCCCGGTGCGACAGGGCGTGTCGGACGGTGATCCCGCCCTTGCCGTGCGCCGCGAAGGCTGGCCACCATCGCGCGAGTGGCGCGTCGTATTCGAGGATCCCCCGCTCGACCAGCCGATGCGTGATCGTCGCCGTCACGCCCTTGGACATCGAGAAGACGGTGAACAGGGTGTCGCCATCGACGGGTCGGCGCGTGTCGGGGTCGGCGATCCCGGCCCACGCATCGACGACGAGTTCGCCGCGATGGTAGGCGGCGACTTGCAAGCCGGTCTCGCCAAGCGTGGCGATGGCGGCCTCGAGGGCGGCGGTCGCGCCGGACTGCGCGTTCGGGTTCATGCGTGGTGTCCTCGCTGTCCGGCCATGGCCATGGTCCCCTGCGTGTCCTCGTGGAAGGCGCCCCGGCGGGACGGGCGCTGCATTGTGCCGCCAGCGCCCTCGCGCGGGGCGGCGACCGGGACTGCGGGCGCTCTGCCCGGTCCGCCGTCGCTGCGTCCCGCCAACGTGGGAAAAGCGACCGCTACGCTCCGGTCACGAGGTCGGCGATCACCTCGCCCACGCCAGCGGCGACGGTCATGCCGACGGCGCCATGACCGGTCGCAACCATGACATTTTCAAGGTTGGCCACCGGCCCGCAAGGTGGCACGTCCTCGCCGCGCCAGACAGGACGGAAGCCGGACCAGGTCGCGCGCACTGGTTCGGTCGCGATGCCCGGAACGAGCTCGCGCGCGAGGTTGCCGAGGAACTGCAACCCGTCGGGCGTGACCGACGGATCGAAGCCGACGTCGTCGTGCGTCGCCCCGATGAGGACCGAGCCGTCCGTTTTCGGCACGGCATAGCCCCCGGCGCCGTGCAGGACATGCGTCACGCGCGGCGCCGTCGCCCGGGGTACGACCGCCATGATCTGGCCGCGTTGCGGTACGACCGGGACCACAGGCACGTCGGTCCCAAGGAGGCGTGCGACGGAGGCCGACCACGCGCCGGCGGCGAGTACGACGGCCGAGCAACGCATCTCGCCGCCATCGGTCTCGACGGCGACCACGCGCTTCCCCTCCCGCCGGAAGCCGGTCACGCCCACGCCAGCGAGGACGGTCGCGCCTCGCGACGCCGCATCGGCGACAAGCGCGCGGGTGAAGGCCGGGGCGTCCACGCTCTGGGTTGACCCGATGCGGAGGGCGCCGACAACCTGGACCGACAGCGCCGGCTCGAGGTCGCGAGCCGTCCGCGCGTCAAGCCACGCGGGCGACTCACCGATCGAGTCATAGAGGGGCAGGCGCGCGACGCGAAGCCATTCCGCCTCGCGTGGGTGAAGCGCGACGAACATCGTCCCCGGCCGGGACCAACCGGGGTCGATACCGGTGCGGTCGCGCAAGGTCGCACACAAGCCGGGCAGGCGATCGAGTGATCGACGTGCCAGCGAGGCCAGGTTCGGGTCCGCGCCCGGCAGCGGTTCCAAGAGGGCCGCCGACGCGGCGGACGCGGCCGGAAGCGCCGCGACCTGCGCGCGCTCGAACAGCACGACCCCGACACCGCGCGCGGCGAGGGACTGCGCGATGGCCGCGCCGATCACGCCCGCGCCGATGACCACTACCGGGACCGGGTTCATGCGGTCCTTCCCCTCGCCCGTCGAACCCGCCGCGCCCGGCCTACGACCCGATGTTCGGCCACGGGTGGCCGGCAGTGAAGCCACCGTCCACGTTGTAGGTCTGGCCGGTCACGTAATCCGAAGCATGGCTCGCGAGGTAGACGGCCAAGTGCCCGATGTCGGACGTCACGCCGTACCTGCCCTGCGGCACGTGGTCCTCCACCCATTGCTTCCTGGACGGGTTCATCGTCGCGGTCAGCGGCGTCTCGATCCACCCGGGAGCGATCGCATTGGACCGGATGCCGAACGGTGCCCACTCGACGGCCTGCATCTCGGCGACGTTCACGATGGCGCTCTTCGTCGCACCGTACACCGCCAGGTCGTGGTAGCCCCGGAAGCTCGTCATCGACGCGATGTGCAAGACCTTGCCCCACGTCGCGCCGCGCGCCACGTGGTCCTTCGCGAACATCGCGGAGAGGAAGAACGGCGCGCGCAGGTTGATGTCGACGATGAAGTTCCAGTCCTCCAGGGTGACATCGATGATCTGCTTGCGGCGATTGACCCCGGCCACGTTCGCGAGGATTGACGGACCACCCAGCTCCTGGTTGGTGCGGAGGATGAGGCGCGCGCACTGGTCCAGGTCGCTCACATCGGTCTGGATGACCGCGGCGCGGCGCCCGAGCGCGGTGATGTCGGCGGCGACCCGGGTCAGGTCGTCGACGTTCCGAGCCGCGAGCGCGACGTCGGCGCCCGCGGCGGCGTACGCCTTGGCAATGCCCTCGCCGATCCCGTGGCTGGCGCCGGTCACGATCGCGACCTTTCCGGCGAGGCTAAACGCGTCAGTGCCGCTCATGGCTTGTCTCCCGTTCGTTCGTAGTCGTGTTGGTGGGGCGGGACGGAGCTCGACCTAGCGGTCAAGGTGCGGGAACATGCGGTGCGCGAAGTTCCGCGCCGGCACCCCGAGCACCCGCAGGAACCCCTCGGCGTCGGCGTGGTCGAACGACCCCGCACGTTCCATCGAGGCGTCATCCTCCGAGTAAAGCGTGGGCGCGTCGTCGATGCCCGTAATCCCCTCGAAGATCACCTGTCCCTTGGAGAGGCGCAGCGTCACCGTCCCGCTCACCAGCGACGAGAAGCGGTTGATGGCGTCCAGGGCGGCGGTCGTGCCGAGGTCGTACCAATACCCTTGGTAGATCTGCACGGCGAGAAATCGCGAGAGGCTCTCGAAAAGCTCCCGTGCGCGCCGGTCAAGGTACAGCTGGAGCAGGAACTCGTACGCCTGCCCAAGGATCTCCATGCCAGGCGCCTCGTAGACGCCGCGCGACTTGATGCCGACGAAGCGGTTCTCCACGACGTGCCGGCCGATCCCGATGCCATGCACGCCACCGATGGCGTTCGCCTTCTCGAAGACCTGGACGAGGTCCATCCGGTCGCCGTCGATCGCGACGGGACGGCCCTTCTCGAACCCGATGCGGACGAGGCCGGGCGTGTCCGGCGCGTCCCATCCCCACACGCCCATCTCGGGTTGGACCAGGGTCGCGGGTGTCGCCAGCTCCTCGAGGCGCCCCGCCTCGTGCGTCAGTCCCAGCATGTTCGCGTCGGTCGAGTAGATCTTCTCGGCCGACGCCTTGATCGGCAACTGGTGGGCCTCGGCGTACTCGACCATCTCCTTGCGACCGGCGAAGGTGTCGTGCATCGCCGGATCGCGCCACGGCGCGTACACCTCGAAGGACGGCGCGAGCATGTTGGTGGCCAACTGGAAGCGCACCTGGTCGTTCCCGCGCCCCGTCGCGCCATGGAACAGCACACTGATGCCGTCGCGACGCAGGGCATCGATCGCCAGGCGGGTCGTGACGTACCGGGCGATGCCGGTGGTGTTCCAGTAGCCGCCCTCGTAGCGCGCCTGCCCCTGGATGACCTGCAGCCCCGCCTCGGCGAGCGCCTCGCGCCCATCGATCACGTGCGCCGCGACCGCCCCGCACGCGACCATCCGCCGCCGGACCTCCTCGAGGTCGCTCTCGTCGGGCTGGCCGAGGTCAAGCGTGTAGCCGTGCGGTTCGGCACCGTTGGCCCGGAGCCAGTGCGTGATCGTGCAGCTGTCGAGGCCTCCCGAGACGAGGCCGCCGATCCTGGTGCCGCGAAGGTCGGCGATGCGCATGGCGATGATCCGCTCCCTCAAGTAATCACGCGGTCCGCCAGCTTGGCGCCACCGTCGCGGAACAGCCAGAACCGTACACCCGGCCGGACCGGGAGCGCCGACGTCCCGCCCGGGGCGGGACTGTCGACGACCCAACCAGATCCCCGCGTGTCAGGTTCGCGGGGGCCTAGTCGTGCGCGGATCGCGAGACGAGGGCGCCTCCCTGGTACGCCGCCTCGACGACGGCGTTCGGGTCGAGCGGGTCGCCGGAGAAGATCGTGAAGTCGGCGTCCTTCCCGGGCGCGAGGCTACCCAAGCGGTCGGCGACGCCGGAAATCTCGGCCGGCCAGATCGTCACGGCGCGCAGGGCGTCCGCACGGTCCATCCCCTCTCGCACGGCCAGTGACGCGTACAGGCGGAGGTGCGCGCTCGGCGTCACCGGGTGGTCGGAGCAGATCGCCACCTTCACGCCGGCGCGTGCGAGGGCCCCGGGGGTCATGAAGGTCTTCCCTTGAGTCTCCACCTTGGTGCGCGAACCAAAGGTCGGGCCGACCACGCACGGCACCCCCCGGGCGACAAGGAGGTCGGTGATCAAGTGCGCCTCCGTCGCGTGTTGGAGGACGACCCCGACCCCGAACTCCGCGGCGATCCGCAGCGCGGTCAGGAGGTCATCGGCGCGATGCGCGTGGGCAAGGAGGGGGAACTCACCATGGAGGACGCGCACGAGCGACTCCTGGCGCAGGTCGCGGTCGGGCGCCTTGGACGCGTCATCGGTCCCGGCCTGCACCTTCCGGTCGTACGTTTGCGCCTTCACGAAGGCCTCGCGCAACAGGGCCGCCGTGCCCATGCGCGTCGAGGGCATCTTCTTCTGGTCGCCGTAGACGCGCTTCGGGTTCTCGCCGAACGCGACCTTGAGACCGCACGGGTCGCGGACGACCATGGCATCGACCCGGTCGCCCCACGTCTTGACCAGGGTTCCAAGGCCGCCGATGACGTTGCCGCTGCCCGGCAGGACGACCGCCGCCGACACGCCGTGCGCCGCCGCCAGCTGCAGGCCGGTCTCCACGGGGTTGATGCCGTCCAGGGCTCGCAAGTGCGGCGTCAGGGGGTCGGTCAGGTCGTTCGTGTCATTTCCCTCGCGCCCCAGTCCCTCCTCGTGGATCCCAAGATGGGTGTGCGCGTCGATGAATCCTGGGGCGACGACCTTGCCGCGGGCATCGATGACGGTCGCGCCCTCCGGGATCGCCACGCCAGCGCCGATCTCCGTGATGCGCCCGCCGCGCAGGACCATCACGCCGTCCGGGACCACCGTGCCGTCGCCAATGAGGAAGCGCGCACCAACCACCGCCACCACGTCGCCGACCGTTCCCGAAGCCATTCCCAAGCCCTCCTGCGCGGCCCGTGCCACGCCGGGGCCTATCATCCCCGACCGCACCCGTCCCGCGCCGCGTCCGCGCGCCGGATCGGGATTGCCGGCGCCCTGCCGGCAGCCAACCACGCCGAGAACGGAGGCCCTGCACGATGGACCGGATCGCCCTCGCCCAGTGGGGGGTGCAGCACGGGCATGCCGCCGGGAAGGCGCTCGCCTTGCGTGCCAACGCGGCGACCGAGCTGCG
The DNA here is from genome assembly GCA_945865725.1 of Thermoflexus hugenholtzii JAD2. Classification (GTDB taxonomy): domain Bacteria; phylum Chloroflexota; class UBA11872; order UBA12225; family UBA12225; genus CAILQO01. Next base: position 6,515 of record CAMBEO010000048.1, read on the forward strand.
TGGGGTCTACGAGGCGGACGCGAGAGTGCGGGCGCGCGCCGAGGCCGATCCCGCTTACGCCGGCATCAGGTGGTACCGCGACCCGGAGGAGTTCCTGGGAGACCGCGAGATCGTTGCCGTGGCGGTCGAGGGCCGGAACGCCGAAAGCCTCGCGCAGGCGGACGCGTGCGTCAGGGCTGGCAAGCACGTGTGGTGGGACAAGCCGGCGGGCGACGACTGGGCTGGCTTCGAGCAGCTCGCCGCCGTTGCCAGCGCCGGGGACCTTGTCGTGCAACTGGGCTACATGTACCGATACCACGACGGCTTTGCCCTGATTGCCAGACTTGCGCGCGAGGGGGGGCTTGGTGACGTGTTCAGCGTCCGCGCCCACATGAGCACGTCGATCCCGGTATCCGCCTGGCCGTCGAACAACACCCGCGAGGCGATCTCGACGCACGCCGGAGGCATGCTTTTCGACCTCGGCGGGCACATGCTCGACCAGGTCTTGTGGGTCATGCGCGACGAGCGCCCGGCACGGGTGTCGCGCTTCCTGCGCAACGACGCGACCCCCGAGGTCCCGGCATTCGCGGACAACGCCCTTGGCGTGTTCGAGTTCGCCCGCGGGATCGCGACGGTCGACATCGCCGCGATGGAAGTCGCACCCACCGCGCGCCGGTTCGAGGTCTACGGCACGCTCGGCACGGCGATCATGGAACCGTTCGAGCCGGCGCACGAACTGCGGCTCACGCTCGCGCGTGCATCCCACGGGTTCCCCTCCGGCACAAGCCGGGTCCCGCTCGCCGGTCTCGGGCGCCAACGCCTTTACGAGCTTGAGGTCGATGGCCTCGTGCCGGCGATCCGCGGCGAGAGCCCGCCAGATCGGCCCCTGAGCCACGAGATCGTGGTGCAGGAGACCCTGCTGCGTGGGACCGGGCGCCTTCCTGACTGAGCGCGTACCAGTCGCGATGGCGGGGTACCCTTCCCGATGAGCTTTTGGCATCACGCATGACCATCGAACCGCTTCTGGACCTTGAGTCGCTTGGCCTTCACGACCCGCTCCTCGTCGGGGCCTTCACGGGGTGGGCGGATGCGTCCGTCGGCGCGTCGGGGGCCATCCGCTTCCTCGTCGAGTCGCTTCCGGCGGAGCGACTGGCGACGTGGGACGGCGACGAGTACTACGACTTCGTCGAGCTTCGCCCGGTGTCTCGGACGATCGACGGGCGCGACCGCGCGCTTGACTGGCCGCATGCCGAGTTCTGGGTCGTCCGTGAGGTGCCCACGTCGATCATGGGGATCGCGAGTGAGCCGGGCGAGCCCGACGACGCGCCGGAGGCGGAGCGCAAGACACGAAGTGTCGTCCTGTTCCTTGCGCCCGAGCCACGAATGCGGTGGCGTAGCCATTCGCGCGAACTGGCCGCCTTCGTGCAACGGATCGGAATCCGGCAGGCCGCCTTCCTTGGCGCCGCGTTCGCCGACGTGCCCCACACGCGACCCGCCCTCGTGACCGGATGGGCGACCGACCCGTCCCTGCGCGTGCGCCTGGAGTCCCTCGGCGTGCCGTTCTCGCCGTACCAGGGGCCGTCAAGCATGCAGTCCGCGACCATCGAGGGCTTGCGCTACCAGGGAATCGCGTGCGCGAGCCTGTTCGGGAACGGTCCGCACTACCTCCCCGTGCCCAACGCCAACGTCTCGCATGCCCTCTTGAGGCGCCTCTGTGCGACGTTCGATCTTGCGATCAACTTGTCGGGCCTGCAGGTGACCGGTCGGCAACTCGTGACGCAGGCCGACGTTGCCGTGGCGGAGCGCGCCGAGTTGCGCGAACACGTCGCGCGCCTTGAGGCCCAGTACGACGCGCAGGCGATGCCGTTCGCCCCGGGTGAGAGCCTGCGCCCTTCACCCCAACCGTCCGCGGACGAAGAGACGCACTCCCTCGAGGTGGATCCGCAGGACTTGGTGCGAGAACTCGAGGAGTTCCTTAGACGTCGGCAGCGCGAGGGCCCGAGAGACGGCGAGGACACCGACCTCACGACCTGAAACCCGCCGCCGGCACGGTCGTGCGGGCGTGGCTCGCGGCGGGACCCGCGCGATCAGGCCCCAAAGACGCGACGAGGCCCGTCCGAAACGGACGGGCCTCGCATGGCAATCAACCCTGAAGGGGTGCGTTACGCGGACGCGGCTTCCGAAAACGTCGGGGGCGCGACCGGGATGATGGTCAGGTCGGGCGACGCGGCGGGAACTTCCGTCGCGCCCTCCTGCCCGACCGGTCCTTCGATCGCCTCGCCAGGCAGTGCGCCATCAGCGGGATCCCGCGTCTCGGTCCGTTCCGCCCGAAGGCGGGCGGCCTTGTCGACGCGGATGAGCGCGAAAAGCTGGCGCCCTTCCATCCGAGGTGCCTGATCGACGCGGATCGGGATGAGCTTCTGAAGCACGTCGAGCGCGGTTTCGAGTGCCCGCTGCCCGTTCTCCGGGTGGCGCATGTCGCGTCCGAGGAAGCGCACTACCATCCGGACGGGATGGCCATCTTCCAGGAACTCGTGCGCACGATCTACCTTGGTCTGGAGGTCATGCTCGTCGATGCGCGGCGACAACTGGACGTCCTTGACCTCGGACGCCGCCTTGCCCGCCTTCCCGGCCCGGTGCTGCTCGCGCTGCTTGCGCTCGAGGGTGTACTTGAACCGACCGTAGTCCATGATCTTGCAGACCGGGGGAACGGCCTGCGGAGCGACCTCGACGAGGTCAAGGTCGCGCTCCGAGGCCATCTGGCGGGCCTGGAACGTCGCCATGACCCCGAGGTTTTCCTCGGTGCCGTCCTCGGCCTCGACGATGATCCGAACCTCGGGCACCCGGATGCGCTCGTTGATCCGGAACGGTTCGTCGACCGGCAGGATCGCGCGCGGGCCACCGCGCCCACGCATCAGCGGGACGGGTCCCGCCATCGGACCTGCGCCGACGGGCCGTGGCCCGCCCAACCCCATCGGACGAGGACCGGCGAAGCCACCCGGACGCGGTCCGCCGAATCCGCCGGGCCGCGGCGGTCCACCGGCCCCGATTACGGGTGCGCTACCGGGAGCTCCCGGTATGCCCGCGGGTCGGGGCGCGCCGCCAGGCACGCCATCACGTTCGGCACGCCGGGCCGCCCGGCAGGTGGGGCACCGCTTCGGGCCGCCCCCAAAGCCCTTCTCCGCAAAGAAGGCTTGCTCGCCCGCGGTGAAGACGAACGGCTTCCCGCAGTCGACGCACGTGATGTTCTTGTCCTCGTACGACAGCTGATCAACTCCTTGCCATGACGGCATGGGTGGGGTGGCGCGGCCACCGGTCTGCGACGCCCGCCCGAAAGGTGCTCCCTAACGGCGCGACGCGGTCGCTTCAGGACAGTCTAGCACTCGCACCTTCGATGGGACTGGTCGGGATGGAGTGTGCTCGACATCTGTCGCCATGGGCCTAGACTACCCGCCTCGGATCTTCCAAGCGATTGCAACCGGGTGGCTGGTTACAATCGCGTTGCGAAATGCCGCCGGGCGGCGTATTCTTCCCTCGGCGCCGGACCCAGGACCGGATTGGAGGCCGCGAGGCATCCACGCGCACCGGTCGGCTCGCGCCGAGGACGTGCCGATGATCACGCCACGCAACCCGTCTCGACGACTCGCGTCGGTCGGCCTGAGTGTTCGTGGACCGCTCGTCGCGGCGATGGTCGCCTTCCTCGTCGTCGTGTGCCAAGTTGCCCGGAGCGCCGAGGCATCTGGGGGTGGCCCCGAACCAGCCGCGGTCGCCCGCGATTCCAGTCCCGGGGTTCCACCCGCGACTGTCGCCCCGTCTCGCCAGGTGCGCGTTCCCGCCGCCGGTGAGCGACCGGCCTACTGGGCGTTCGTGCCGCCGGGGACCTCGGCCCCACGGACCATCCTGCTCGCCCTGCACGGTATGGGGCAGTCAGGCGAAGCCATCGGTGGCCAGATGCTGCCGTTCGCGCTGGAACAGAACTGGGTGGTGGTCTCGCCGACGCTTGACTACGGGGAGTGGCGCGATCCCGACGGCCTCGCGCGCGCCGAGGCGAGGCTTCTCCCGCAGATCTTGGAAGTCGTTGACCATGCACGTCGCGAGCTCGGGATCGCCACGCGGGAGCGCATCGTGGTCTTCGGCTTCTCGCGCGGCGCGCACGCGGCCGCCCGGCTCGGGCTCCTTTTTCCTGCCCGGATCGTCTCCATCGCGGCGGCGTCCGGCGGCGTCTACACGCTTCCCGGCGCGACGGCCCGGAACGCCTCGGGCCGGCTAGTCACGGCACCATTCCCGTTCGGCACGACCGATTTCGTTCGGCACTTCAGTCGCGCGGTTGATGTCGGCGCGATCTCGCGCGTGCAGTACTGGGTCGGAGTTGGCGCGAACGACAACCGCGATGCGGACGTGCCCCGGACATGGGACGCCTTCTTGGGGCGAAACCGGCTGGAACGTGGGGCCCGCTTCGCGCGCGCGATGGAGGCCGCCGGCAGCGTGACCCGGTTCGCCGTTCTCCCGAACATGGGCCACGAGCTCGCGCCACCCGCGATCGCCGACGGCATCGGTTTCCTCGCTGGCTCGCTGACCTTTGACGCGCTACGTGCGAACGGGTGGCGCTGGCGTCCGGCGCCCGTGCCGCCGCCGAGCACACCACGGATCGCGGCTCCGGTCAGGTTTGTCCCACCGATTTCGTTCGAGGTTCCGTTGGAGACTGCCCTCGCCCTGTCCGCGATGGTGCCGTTGCGGTCGTCCTCGCGACTACCCCTGTCCGAGCGACCACCCGTCGTGGTCGCGCCTTGGGCGCGCGTCGTCGGGCGACACGTCGCGCAGTAGGTGTCGTGACCCTGGGCCGGGCCCTGTTCCGCGGTGCCGTGCCTGTCTGCAAACGCGCTAACGGGGAACCACGTCAAACAAGACGCGGTACCGGACCGCGAGCCAGATGACCGCGACGGACGCCACCTGCACTGGCGTGTTGTGCCACGGGTTCTCGCGGTCGAATCCTGGCACGTATGGCAGGAGCAGCGCACCGAGGTAGACCGCGAACAGGTGCATCGCATAGACGTACAGCGCGTTTTGCCCAAACGGGACCAACAACCACCCGAAGACGCCCGCGAGCGCTCGCCACGCGACGGTCAGGACCAGGTAAAGGAACGGGAACCAGATTGCGAAGGCGACAAGCCGCCCGGGCCTCGCGAACTCCTTGTCGAACAAGGCCTTCCTGACCGCCTCGCCCGACGGCGCTTGCAAGAACTGGGTGATTGCTTCCGCCTCGGTCACGTGTAGCGTGATCGTGGCGATCGCGAGCCCGGCGAGGACACCGACGAGGAGCCACTGCGGGATCCGGGACAGGACGTCACGGATCGCGTCGCGGTGGTAGCCGACCACCATCCCGACGAAGAACCACACCTGCCAGGCCGGGAACCGGAAGGTGTCGTTGTTTGCGATGTCCCACGGGACCGTCGCCTCCGCCGGGAACACCTGATAAGCGCCCCAGACGCCGAGGGAGAGCATCAGGGCGATTCCCGTGCGGCCTCGTGCCAGCAAGAGCAGGGCACCTGGCGCCAAGAGCATGAGCAAGGTGTAGAGGACAAGGACGTCAACGAGGTAGTAGGTGCGGTGCAGTGTCAGGAGGCTCACCACGAGGCGGGGGGAGAGCACGGGATCGTCCTGGAGCCATGGCATCGACGCGAACCGTGACAGGCCGACGAACAGGAACGTCATGGCGATCGTGAGGCCGTACAGGGTGGCCGCGCGGCGAAGGAGGCGCCATTGCACCGCGCCGATGCCGTCTCGCTCCACCCGGGGGCCGTACACGAGGCCGACGAGCATCCCCGAGAGAAAGATGAACCCCTCCGCGGCGGAAACGACAAACGCATTGCCGCCGGTCAAGCCGTAGAGGAAGCTGCCCCCGCCAACGTGGTCGATGATCATCACCAGGGCGCAGAGCCCCCGGAGCATGTCCAGGCGAAGGTCACGGCCAGATGCGGTGATCGGAGGCTCGCTCGCGTACCGGCTTCCTCTCGTTCCCGCGCCCCTCGTCACGCGTGAGACGGTCGGGGCCGGGACGGGGACGGGTTCCGGCGCGGGAGTCGGCGGTCCTCCCGGGAGGGGAAGCCGCACCTCCAACCCGCCATCGGCTACCCATTCGATGGCACTGCGCGGGTCCGGGGCAGGGTGCGCTCGCGCCGCGAGCGGTAACGATGGCCCGGCCACCGTGCCTTCTTTGCCGCTATCTCGCGTCGTCACCAGCAGGCCCCAAGGGTCCTCGGGCAGTGAGACGACCGCGCGGCAAGCGGGCGGACGGGGCTCACCGCATCGTCTGGGCAGTTGCCATCCGCAACATCGTGGCCACCTGGATCGTGGGCGCGCCAGCCTCCGTGTACTGCACCGCCGCGAGGGCGCGCGAGTAGAACTGCAGGTACTCGGGCAAGTATTCCATCCAGTACCAGCCCTCGTGTTCGCCCTCGAACACGTGGAAGTGCAACTCCGCTTGCCGTGCCTGGAGGGCGTCGCGCAACGTGACCGTCGATGCGAGGAACAGGTCCTCGTTCCCGAGGTCTATCCACGTGGTCACGCGGTCCGCCCCGGAACCGCTCTGAGCGAGGGTCAGCGGGTCGTATGTCGCGAAATGCGCCGTGTCACCGAAGAACAGCGGACTGTCCTCGAACGGTCGGATCGTCGGGCTGTGCGCTCCCGCCGTCGCGAACACGTCTGGTCGACGGAACGCGATCTGCAACGCGCCATGGCCTCCCATGGAGAGCCCACCGACCGCCCGGCGCTCCCGGCGCGCATCAGTGCGGAACATCGTATCGACGTGCGGCACGACCTCGTCCGTGACGAAGTCCGACCACCGTGGGCCACCGTCCGCATGGTTGACCCAGTACCCCTGAGCGCCAAACGGCAGCACGACGATCATCGGCTCGATCAGGCCGGTGTCGATCAAGCGGTCAAGGTCCTCGGTAAGCGCGTAACCAAGCCACTCGTCGACGCCATGGCTCTCCGAGGACCCCGCGCCATGGAGCAAGTAGAGCGTCGGGTACCGCACCTCGGATGTCTCGTAACCGGCGGGGGTCCAGACAAGCAGGTGCTGGGACTCGCCGACCGCGAGCGACGGGATGTCCTCGTAGTGCCACTCGCCCCGTCGCTCCGGCAACACGCCCGGGCCATACAGCTCCTCGAGGCGTTCCGCGGTAAACAGCTCGCCATTGGACACGAACGGGAGCAATGCACCCGTCTCGGGCGGTCCGCCGGCGGGGGAGTTCGGGACGCGAGACGTCAAGCCCTCCACGCGTAGAACGGGATCTTGGACCCCGTCGACGAACCGCAAGAGCGATTGCCAAATGCCTGCGCTGGACTTTGGCGTGGTGGAGGTGATCGTGCCCATGCCCTTTGCCGGGTTGACGACCGGATTGTTAGAGGTGGTGGCAGTCACGGAGGCGGACCCGGTGTCGCTGCGACCGGCGCGCGACATCGGGGTCGGAACTGGAGACGGCTGCCAGGCCGCTCGCCGCCGCGCGTCCTCGGACGCACCCTGAATCGTTGATCCGGGCCCGACGGGACGACCAGTCGATGCCGGGGAAGGCACGGGGGAGGGTTGCCAAGCCCCGCGCCGCCGAGCGAGAAGGTCGTCCGGTCGCGCGGCGATGGCGCTGCCCGTCGGGTCGCTAGGCGCGTCGAGACGAACCCCCAGCCAGCCTGCGGCAGCCACGAGCGAGGCCGCGGCGAGGCACGAGATCGAAAGGATTGATGGCCGGGACATTGAATAGATCGATACTACGCGGGAGTTGTGACGCGCCGTTACCTACCGGGTTGCGCTCGGGTTGCAGGCGCCGCACGTGGCGTCATAGCGTCGCACGGACCGGCCGGTCGGGAACTTTGAAGCCCCATCCGGGTGCCTGAACCGCCACGCGCTCGCGCAGGGGAGAGGCGAGTGGTGGATTGGACAGCGGCGCCCGGGACCGGGCTAGATCCCCATGACCTTCACGACGACCTGACGCACCTGTGGTCCGTCGAGTTCGACCATGAAAACCCGTTGCCACCGACCGAGCATGAGCAAGCCGCCTGATACCGGCAGGTGCTCGCTCACCGGCGCGAACAGCCCGCGGCAATGCGAGTGCCCGTTGATCCGCTCTCCCGGCGTGACGTTGACCGTTCGGACCGAGAAGTCATCGTGCCGGTAAAAGGCGTCGCGCGGGACGAGGTGCTCAAGCAGGGTGGTCAGGTCGGCGAGGAGGAGCGGCTCGTGCTCGTTCACGTGGATCCGCGCGGTCGTGTGCTGGGAGAAGATGAGGGCGAACCCGTCGGTCACACCGCTTTCGGCGACCACCCGCGCGACGTCGTCCGTGACGTCCACGAAGTCGGTGTGGCGATCCGAGGACACCGAAAGCGTGCGGGTAAGGGTTCGCATTCCACCGGACATGGGGCCGGCGGCGGGGGCAGGCGACCCGATGGACCCGACCTGATCGGGATCATTCGCGGCGCCGTTCAGGCGCGCGCCATCGAGCCCGCGCTTGATTGATGATCCCACGATGCGGCACCTCGGCAAGACGGATGGCCGCGTGATCCGGCGCATCCGGGCGGGGCACGCCCACCACCAACTCATTGGGCATGCGCCCGTCGGCGAGTGTACGCGCGT
>CAMBEO010000049.1 GCA_945865725.1 Thermoflexus hugenholtzii JAD2
GAGGGGAGGCGCCGATGATCCCGGCGGCATTCGACCATGTGGCACCGACCTCACTTGATGAGGCGATTGACCTCCTGGCCCGGCACGGCCCGGACGCCAAGATCCTCTCCGGGGGGATGAGCCTGATCCCGGCGATGAAGCTCCGCCTGGCGCAGCCGGCGGTGGTCATTGACGTCAATGGCATCCCCGGCCTGGAGTACCTGCACGAGGAGGACGGCGTCCTCCGGATTGGCGCGATGACGCGCGAGTCCGCCTTGGAGCGGTCGGGCATCGTGCGGCACGGGTACCCGATCCTGTACGAGACCGCGAAGGTGATCGCTGACCCGCTCGTGCGGAACCGGGCGACGATCGGCGGAAACCTTGCGCATGCCGACCCGGCGAACGACCACCCGGCGACGATGCTGGCACTCGCGGCGACCATCGTGGTCCGCGGCCCGCACGGCACGCGGGAGATCGCGGCGGACGACTTCTTCACCGGGTTCTTCTCGACCGCCCTCGCTGAAGACGAGATCGTCCTCGAGATCCGGATCCCTGCCCCGTCGGCCACGACCGGAAGCACGTACCTCAAGTTCGAGCGGAAGGTCGGCGACTATGCGATCGCCGCCGTCGCCGTGAACTTGCAGGTCGACGCGTCGGGCACGTGCACGGCCGCGCGGATCGGGCTGACCAACGTGAGCGACGTGCCGATGCGCGCGCGCGCTGCGGAGGCGGCGCTCGTCGGACAGCGGGCGACCGCGTCCGCCATCGAGGGGGCCGCACGTGCCGCGTCCGCGGAATGCGACCCGAAGGCGGACTTGCGCGGGCCAGTCGACTACAAGCGCGACCTCGTGCGCGTGCTGGCCGGTCGCGCGATCAGCCGGGCGGTCGCCCGGGCCCAGGGGAGTGCGAACTGATGACGTCGCGAGAGATCCACCTGACGGTCAACGGCGAGGCACGGACCGCCACGGTCGAGCCGCGCCTCCTCCTCGTGCACTGCATCCGCGAGAACCTCGGCCTGACGGGGACGCACGTCGGTTGCGAGACCTCCCATTGCGGCGCGTGCACGATCCACGTCGACGACACGCCGGTGAAGTCCTGCACGATGTTTGCGGTGCAGGCGGATGGCAAGTCGATCACCACCGTCGAGGGACTGGCCGGTCCTGGCGGGCTTAGCCCCGTGCAGGAGGGCTTCTGGGAGGAGCATGGGCTGCAGTGCGGGTTCTGCACGCCGGGGATGATGATGACCGCCACGGCACTGATGCGCGAGGTGGCGACCCCCTCCGAGGCGGAGATCCGCGAGGCAATCTCGGGCAACCTGTGCCGGTGTACCGGCTACGTGAACATCGTCAAGGCGATCCAGTACGCGCACGCGAAGGTGCACGCGCCCGCCCCGGCGTTGGCGCATCAGGGAGGCGAGTGAGATGGTCACCACCCGAACCACCCCCGAAATTGGCGGCATGGGGCACTCGCCACGCCGCAAGGAAGACCCGCGCTTCCTCCAGGGCAAGGGCAACTACATCGAGGACGTGAAGCTGCCCGGAATGCTCTGGATGGACATCGTCCGGAGCCCGTACGCCCATGCCAAGATCGTCAGCATCGACGCGTCGAAGGCGCTCGCGATCCCGGGCGTCCTCGCGGTGATCACCGGCAAAGATCTGGAAAAGTACGGCCTGCACTGGATGCCGACCCTGATGTCGGACACCCAGATGGTCCTGCCGACCGACACGGTGAAGTACCAGGCGCAGGAGGTGTGCGCCGTCATCGCGACGGAGCGGTACATCGCCGCCGACGCGATCCAGGCGGTCGAGGTCGAGTACGAGGAGTTGCCGGTCGTCGTCGACCCGTTCAAGTCGATGCAACCGGGGGCGACCCTCGTGCGCCCTGACAAGGGGAAGGACACGAACCACATCTGGCACTGGGAGGTTGGCGACGCCGCCGCGACTGACGCGATGCTCCAGGCGTCGGACGTGGTCGTGAAGGAGCACATCTACCTCCCGCGCATCCACGTGGCAAGCATCGAGACGTGCGGGTGCGTCGCGTCCTTCGACAAGATCGAGGGCAAGCTGACGGTCTGGATGACGACGCAGGCGCCGCACGCGATCCGGACGGTGCTGGCCCTGGTCGCCGGGCACGTGGGCCTCTCCGAGGAGAAGATTCGCGTGATCTCGCCTGACATCGGGGGCGGGTTCGGCGGGAAGGTGCCGGTCTACCCGGGATACGTGATCGCGATCGCGGCGTCGGTCCTGATCGGGAAGCCGGTGAAGTGGATCGAGGACCGGATGGAGAACCTCCAGGCCGACTCGTTCGCTCGCGACTACCACACTACCGCCGAACTGGGCGTGAACCGCGACGGCACGCTGACCGGGCTGCGCATCAAGACCCTCGCCGACCACGGCTACGCCGACGCGGCGGCGAACCCCTCGAAGTTCCCGGCGGGCCTCTACCACATCTGTACCGGGTCGTACGACTTGAAGGGCGCGCACGTCGAGGTCGATGGCGTTTACACCAACAAGCCGCCGGGCGGGGTCGCGTACCGGTGCTCGTTCCGGGTGACCGAGGCGGTGCATGCGATCGAGCGGATGGTGGACATCGCCGCGCATGAGATCGGCATGGACCCGGCCGCGATCCGCATGAAGAACTTCATCGAGGCCGACGCTTTCCCGTACAAGAGTGTCCTCGGGTGGGAGTACGACAGCGGGAACTACCACCTCGCGTTGCGCAAGGCGATGGACATCATCGGCTACGAGGACTTGCGACGGGAGCAGCTGGAGAAGCGCGCCCGCGGTGAGTTGATGGGCATCGGCATCTGCAGCTTCACGGAGATCGTCGGGGCCGGGCCGTCCAAGGACTTCGACATCCTCGGGATCAAGATGTTCGACTCGGCGGAGATCCGAATCCACCCGACGGGGAAGGCGATCGCGCGCTTCGGGACGAAGTCGCAGGGGCAGGGCCACGAGACGACGTACGCGCAGATCGTCGCGGAAGAGCTGGGCATCCCGATGGCGCACGTGCAAGTGGAGGAAGGCGACACCGACACGGCCCCGTATGGCCTGGGGACATACGCGAGCCGCTCGACGCCGACCTCGGGCGCGGCGGCGGCGATGGCGGCCCGGAAGATCCGGGACAAGGCGCGAAAGATCGCGGCGTACCTGCTCGAGGCCGACGAGGAGGACCTCGAATGGGAGCCGGGCCGGTTCAGCGTGCGCGGCAATCCGGAAGCGGTGAAGACCATCCAGGAGATCGCGTTCGCGGCCTACACGAACCATCCGCAAGGGATGGAGGCAGGCCTCGAGGCGACGCACTATTACGACCCGCCGAACCTCACCTACCCGTTCGGCAGCTACATCTGCGTCGTCGACATCGACAAGGGGACCGGGCAGGTCCATGTGCGGCGGTTCGTGGCGGTGGACGACTGCGGGAACATCATCAACCCGAAAATCGTCGACGGGCAAGTCCACGGTGGCCTCACGATGGGCATCGCGCCGGCCTTGTACGAGGAGATCAGCTACGACGAGGCGGGGAACTGCCTTGGCGGGAGCTTCATCGACTACCTCGTCCCGACGGCGGTGGAGACGCCACACTGGGAGACCGACAAGACGATCACGCCGTCGCCGCACCATCCCTTCGGTGCAAAGGGCGTGGGCGAGTCCGCGACCGTCGGGGCGCCACCGGCGATCGTGAACGCGGTCGTCGATGCCTTGTGGCACGTCGGGGTGCGACACGTTGACATCCCGATGACGCCGGCACGGATCTGGAAGGTGTTGCGCGATCACGGCGTCGAAGGCTAGGCAGCGGGGGATAGTGCTTCCCTCTCCCGTTGGTCCGCGGGCATCCTCGCCCGCCGGGGGAGGGGGTGATGCTTCCCTCTCCCGCCGCAGCGGGGGAGGGATTGAGGGTGGGGGTGTCCCGTCTCCCACCTCTCCCGCCGCAGCGAAGGGCGCTTGCGGCAGATGGACTGGGCGTGATGCTTCCCCCTCCCGCAACAATCACGCCCAGCGCTGTGGCGGGAGAGGAAGGTGAACGATCCCCTGTGGGCCCGGGCGGCAGAGCTATCCGCGAGAGGCGAGGCGTTTGCCGTCGCGACCGTCGTCCGGGTCGAGCGGCCAACTTCTAGTCGCCCGGGTGACCGGGCGATCATCCACGCCGACGGGCACCTGGAAGGTTGGGTCGGGGGCAGTTGCAGCCAACCGACGGTCGTGTTGGAGGCACTGGCGGCGTTGAGGGATGGCGAGGCGCGACTGGTTGCAGTGACGCCCGACGAGGACTTCCCGGCGCGGGCGGGCATGGCGGTCCACGCAATGACCTGCGTCAGCGGTGGCGCCGTCGAGGTGTTCGTCGAACCGGTTTTGCCTTCGCCGCAGCTCGTCGTTTGCGGTGCCTCGCCGGTGGCGGTCGCCCTCGTGGCGATCGGGGCGGCGAGTGGTTTCGAGGTCGTCGCTATCGACCCCGACGCTACCCGCGAACGCTTCCCGGCGGCGGGCCACGTCCTTCAATCGATCGAAGCCCTGCCCGGGACACCGCTGGCGTTCCGGCGTGAACGGCATGTCATCGTCTCGACCCACGGGACGTGGGACGAGGCGGCAATCGAGGGAGCGCTGCGTCTTGGGGCGGCGACCGTCGGACTGGTCGCAAGCCGGAGGCGTCACGAGTCGACGATGGTCGAACTCGCGGGGATGGGCGTCGCCACCGAGGCACTGGCGACGGTGCGGTGTCGACCCGGCCTCGACCTTGGCGCGCGGACCCCGGGCGAGGTCGCCCTTGGCATCGTCGCCGAGATCGTGGCGACGCGTCGGGGGGCAATCCCTCACCCCCCAGCCCCCTCTCCCGAGGGGAGAGGGGGAGTCAGGCCGGCGGGCCGTGATCCCTTTGACGAGACGGCCCCCTCAATCGTTGTCCGCGCAAGTGATCCCTCCCCCGCTTCCGGACCCGGGAGGGCACCCCGCTCTACCCCGGGGACCGGACTGGTTGAGGACCCCATCTGCGGCATGATGGTCGATCCCGGGACGACCCCGCATCGGATGGAGCACGATGGCACCACGTGGCATTACTGCAATGCACGGTGCAAGCGGATCCACGCGCGGCAGCTGGGCGTCGCTGATGCGGATGCAGTTCCGGCCTCCCCGACCGCGAGGTGATGCCCGCCATCGGCGAGGTGCGCACCGCGTCGCCCCGGCGTCCGTTGCAGATGGCGTGGCAGTCGTCGCCGGGTCCGGAAACGGCCGATCAACAGGTCTCGGCGGGTACTCGCGCATCGAGTTGCCCCTGCCGTTCGAGCATGTGCCGTTGCGCCGTGGGGTGTTGGCCTCTCCGGGTCGAACGAACCGGTCGCATCTAGTCACCGCCGTGATCGCGATCCTGGCGCTGGCCGGGGCATTCGTCGCGCCGCAACTCGGCACGTGGCTCAGTGTCGCTGACGAACCCGCGCCCGCTCCCGTCACGTTCCTTTCGTACGGCGTGAGCATCCGGCGCGGGGCACTTGACGCCGCGGTTGGCCGGGTGCGCACCGGCGAGACGGCGCGAGTGGTCCTGGGCGCGCTCAACAGCCGGGATGCCGAGTACTACGTCACGCCCCACTCGTCCGACCTCGCCCGCGAGTACCTCGTCGCGAGGGGCGTGCCCGCCGACCAGATCGAGGTCATGCCATCCGTGTCAAGCGAATGGGACGAAGGTCACCAGTTGCGCGCGGTGGCCTCGCGACTTGGCACGTCGGGAATCGAAGCGTACGCGCCCGACTTCCGCGCCCGGCGCACGCGGGGTGTCTTGCGTCGGATCCTCGAGGGGACCGGCGTTGCCGTCCGGGTGGTCGCCGTGCCGGACGTCGAGGTGCGCCTCGCCCGCTGGTGGGAGACGCGCCCCGGCCTGAACGTGATCTACAACGAGTACCCGCGCCTCGGCTACTACTGGCTGCTCGGTCGCCTCGGCTAGGCGGGCATCGCGGGCGGGCGCCGAAGGTGCCAGTCGGTGCGTGACTGGAACCAGTCACCGAGGGCGACGAGGATCGGTTCGGACCACGGGGGCCCGACGAACTGCAGGGCGACCGGCAGGTTTCCCGTCGTCATGCCGCAGGGAATGACGAGTGCGGGCAAGCCGGCAAGGTTCCCCGCCGGGACGATTGCCCGATTGCCGGGAGGGGCATCAGGCGCACTGGCGGCGCGCACGTCCAGGGCGTCGTCGTGGCGGGGCGCGCCATCGGGACGCGCAATCGTAACGATCACATCGACGTCGGCGAAGAGGCGTTCGAACGCGTCCTGCACGACCTGGCGCGCCCGCAAGGCATCGACATACTCGTGCGCGAGGACTTCCCGGGCGGCGCGCAGCGACGCGCGTTGCATGGGATCGGCAATGGTCTCGAACTCCGGCGAGTTGATGAGGTCGCCGTGCGCGGTGGCGCCCTCGACGGCACCGATCAGGCTGGTGATGGCGCCGTAGGGCAGGTCCGGCGGGATCGCGGCCTCGACCCAGGTGGCGTCAAGTCGCTGCATGACCTCAAGCGCCCGTCCGAACGCGGCGCGCGCCTCGGGAAACGGGGCTTCCACGAAGTCCGACGGGGCGAACCCGATCGTAAGGTCACTGAGAGACGCGGCGGGAGGGGGCTCGGGAAGCTTCGGGCGACCACCGAGAGCGGGGCGCCGCCCGCGGGGGAGGCGGCGAAAGGTGGTCGCAAGCGTCGCGACGTCTCCCCAGTCGGCGCCGGCGATCGCCCGAAGGACGGCGTACGCGTCCCGTGCCGTCCGGGCGAGCGGTCCGACCTTGTCAAGGGTCCACGAGAGCGGCATCACGCCGGCGCGGGAAACGAGGCCGAGGGTCGGGCGAAGGCCGGTCACGCCACAGAACGCCGCAGGCGCCACGATCGAGCCACTGGTCTCCGACCCGAGGGCGAACGGGACCAGCCCGGCAGCGACGGCGGCGCCCGAACCGCTGGAGGAGCCGCCTGCCCAGTGGTCCGGGTTCCAGGGGGTGCGCGCCGCGCCGGTCAGGGAGGCGTCCGGGTAGCGATAGCCCCACCCGCCGGCGAGCTGGACCGTCGCCAGTTTCGCGACGAGGACGGACCCGGCCGCTCCGAGGCGACGGACGACCGTGGCATCACCGGGGAGGCGCCGGTCCCGGTACGCCGGGACACCCCACGATGTCGGCGCGCCACGGACCGCGATCAGGTCCTTGGCACCCCAAGGGATGCCGGTCAGAGGTCCGACGTCGCCGCGACCAAGGCGGGCGATGGCGCGTGCGGCGTCGCGCCGGGCGCGGTCAGGCAGGAGGCACGCCACGGCGTTGAGCGACGCGCCCTCGTCACGGAGGCCGGCCGTCACCTCGGCAGCGAGTTCGACCGGGGAGACGTCCCGGCGGTCGAGAAGGGCGCGCAGGTCGCCGATCGTCGCGTAGCGGAGGCGGGCATCCATTGGCACTGGTGGACGCCTATCGGGGCGCGCCGGCCGGGGCATTCGCCGGGGTGAGGCCAAGCGCGCGGATCGCGTCCGCATGGCGCCGGAACGCCGCCCGCTGGTCGGCGAGGCTGACCATGGGGTGGTCCGACGGCCTGACCTTCCAGTCGCGCGCCGCGCGGACTGTCTCGAAGAAGGCGTCGAGGCGCTCGTCGCGCGCCGGGGCGTCATGTTCCGGAAGCATGCGCAGGAACCACGACGCGCCCGCCGCGACGGCAGCGTCAAGGCTTCCGTCGGGCCACTGGAGATCATCGCCGGACCCGAGCCGGATCTCCGGCGCGGCCGCTTCCCTCACCTCTATGTCCACTCGGATGCGGTTCACGGCGTGGCGGTGTCGCTCGACATGCCGGATGCGGAAGTCGGCGCCACTGGTCCCGGTCGGCCCGCCGGCGCCGACGAGGATTCCCGGTGGCCCGTTCACTCGCACATGCGCAACGAGCTGGTCAATACCGGCACGCGTGCCACGGGGGGTACGGCTGGCCGGGCGAGAAGGGCGGGACGTTGCCTGATCGACCAGGATCGCAGCGGCCGGCACGTCGTGCGCCGCGACCCAAGCCGAAACGGAGCCAACGGCCCGAGCGATTCCGTCCGGTCTCGCGAGGCGCCATGGATCAGAACCACCGAGGACGCGGACCATCGGAGCGAGGCCCGCGCTGCTGGAACGCGAGAGGATGCTGGCGGCGCGACGGAGGGACGCCGCGTCAGGCGTGCCGTCACTGGCGAAGGCGGGTTCCCCGTCGGGGTGGGAGATCGTAAACGTGACCGCATTGGCGCCCGCAAGCGCCGCGCCCTCGATCACCCGCGCGATGGTGTCGTCTTCGCGGGTCCCCGCAAGGTCGATACCGAGCAAACGCCCGTCGAGCGGCTTCCCTCGCAAGCGACGGGAGCCGTTGCACGGCACGCCGTCCTGGACGAATCGGTCCCCGTCGATGGCGAGACGCGAGGTCACCGACTTGACCGACAGGTGCCTATTGCGATGCCGACGCTGGCCGGGCGGTCTGGCCACCGACCCGGAAGGCCCGGAGGCGTTCGACTAAGCGGTGCAGGATCGGGTCGTCGGAGGCGAGGCCGATTCCAAGGAGCAGCGCACCGGTGCCACCGATCACGAGCCACGTCAGAGTTTCCACACCAGAAGAACGCGCCGGTCGAAACCACGGCGCACGCGTTGACGGGTGATTACGGCGAGGCGCGATCGGGGAAGCGACGTGGGACGGGTAGGAAAGCGCGCGGACCCGAAGGTCGGTGCGACATCCCGGCAGCTGGTCGGTGCGACCCAGCAGTTATCGGTCGGTCGAGACCGTCCGAGCTTCTCATCGCGTGGGTCAGCTCGAGACGTCGAATGGTGCGCAGGCATGGGCGCCGTGCTGAATGCATCGGGACCGCATGTGACGTCACGGAACGGCCGCGCGATCCAACTTGACCGAACATTATTGGCGCGGCCGCGTCACGTGATCTGGTGGCGGGCCTCACTACGCCAGTTGGTCGCATTTGTCGTGCGGCCGCGCTTCGCGGTGCCCCAGATCAGGGCACTACGATGATAGGCAAAGCAGGCGCAGCGCGTTTCGTGCCGCGACCGCTTCCATCGCGCGATCGTCGAGGCCGTCGACCGGCGCCACGAGACCATTCGCGCGTGCCGACGGAACGATGACCGGGTCGTCGGCGATCGCGGCGGGCACCGGAAACGTGGCCATCGCGCGATCGAGAAGCCCCGTGCGCGCCAGTCCCCTCAAGGTGGCGGACCACATCGCGACCGGGCCCTCGGCGTCTGTGGCGGGCGAGGGGACGACGACCGCGAACCCGAGGCCGGCGGCGGCAACGATGTCCTCGGGCAGGCGGGAACCCGGCACGAGGATCAATCGCGAGGGGTCCCCGCCGTCCTGTTCGAACCGTGAAGCGACTTCGCGGAGGTCCGTGCCTGGAGGCGCGTCGATAAACGTGGCGACGCCCATGGCAGCAGCGGTGATCGCGGCGGCCTCAAGTACGTTGCGATCCGTCCGGTCGAGGATCGCCGAAGCGAACGTGATACGGATCGCGCCGGCGCGGATGGCGGCGTCGTTCAGGACGTCCGAGGCGGCGCCGGTCGCGCGGTCGGAAAGGAGGGCCATGCCTCGCATGCGGTCACCCGCCACCGCGGCGATGCCCATCCCGATCTCGAAGGCGAACCACTCGGCTAGGAGGGCGCCCGACCGCTCCTCGACGCGCGCGAGGCGTGTCGGGTGGGCGTGCGCGCCGGTGCACGCGACGATCGCGATCCCCGACGCCTGAGCGAGGTCGTGCAATCGCATCGGGTCGCGGCCGGATCCGGGTGGCGTCGCATCGAGGACGAGTCCGACGCCTCGTGCGCGCAGCCCGAGAAACGCCGCGAGCAGCGCGTCGCCAGTCGTGCGGGCCTCCTCGACCTGCATCTCCGACGGCAACGGGTCGTCGCCACCACGGTCGGCGAGGGCACGCCAATCGGCGACGACGTGCGCGAACGCCGCGACGGCGCCCACGCCGGGATCCGCGGTGAAGTCGCGGTCACCCTCAACGGTCCGGATCCGCCCGGCGGTTGCGCTAGCGCCGAGTCGAGCGGTCATGATGGTGTCCGAGCAACGCGGTGGCGCGCGGAATCGCGTACTTGGGGTTTCAGCACGGGGCGCGGACGATGTTGTCGCATCGCCGGACTAGACCATCGGCTCGGCCCGCCAGTCGGCAAGGCCAGGCGGGTTGCCCGGGTCGTCCGCGAGGAGCGCCCCATGGTTCGCGACGACCTTCCGGAAGGCCGCCGCGTAGCGCGCGATCACGTCACGGTCGAACCGGCGGAACCACGGCACGCCGTAGGTTCGGTTCCCGACCTCCTCGGCGACCGGGAGGTCACCGCGCCGCTCCCGCACGTCCCTGTCGGCGAAGGCGAGGCGCGTGGGCTTGCCGTGCCCGTAGACGTCCGCGGTGTGGAGGAGGGGATGCAAGTGGAGGGGCTTGTACGGGAGGCCCGGACGGCAATCGACGCCTTCGGCCCGGACGGCCTGGCAGAAGCGGGTCACGGACAGGCCGCCCAGTTCCTCCGCGACGTAGAGGCCTTTCGGGTTGTACCAGCCGCCCATCGTCGACCCGGTCGAGGGGTCAACGCGATGCGGACGAAGCCCCGGGACACCTTCGAGGAGGTCCCAGAACTCGTTCATCGCCGCCTGGATGCCTGCGACGCGGTCGTCGTAGGTCCGCAACTGCACCCGCCCGAGGGCCGAACTCATCTGGTGCATGCGGTACTTCACGCCGCCGAGTGGCAAGCCGCGGTAGGGCGCGAGGTCGGGTTCCTCGATGGTGTCGTCGTAGCGCTCGTAATGTGCGAAGGCGATCGCGCGGTCAAAGATCTCGCGGCTGTCGGTCGTGAGGATGCCCCCTTCGCCGATCGGGAAGGACTTCCCGCTCATGCAACTGAAGGCGGCGACATCGCCGATGGTGCCGAGCTTGCGCCCCTTGTAGAGGCCACCGTGGGCGTGGGACACGTCCTCGATCACTGCCAGGCCGTGGCGTCGCGCGATGGCCATCACGCGATCCATGTCGGTCGGGTAGCCCATGTTGTGGGTCACGACAATCGCACGGGTGCGCGGGCCGATGCGGGCCTCGATCTTTCCGGGGTCGATGCACAGGGTGTCCGGATCGACATCGACGAGGACGGGTACCGCTCCGAGGGACAGCGCCGGCAGGATTGACGCCCAGTACGTGATCGACTGAGCGATGACCTCGTCGCCGGCGCGAAGGCCGACGGCCCACATCGCCACTTGGATCGCGGCGGTCCCGGTATTGAATGCCACGGCGTGGGCCTGGCCCTGCCACGCCGCGTACTCCCGTTCGAACTGTCGCGTGACGTCGGTGCCCGACATTGCGCCGCGATGGAGGACGTCGAGGACGGCGGCCTCATGGTCTGGAGTGACGTCCGACCAGCGGAAGAGGTCTGTCGCGGGTTCGGTGATCGCGCGCGGTCCCCCGAGCAGGGCAAGGTCAGGCATGGAAGTCCTCCGGCGCGCCGTGCGGGATCTCCGGACGGCGCGCGGTGCTAAAACGTGGCGCACCGGTCGGCGCCCTCATCCATGCGAAGGGTGGGCGCTCAACCTGCCGGGCGCGCGAGCCATTTCGCGTAGATGATGGTCGCATGGAGGCCACCGGAACTCGACCGCGCGTAGTCGGCGATTCGTCCGACCACCGTCCATCCGGCGCCTGCGTAGAGGTGGTTCGACGGGGCGTCTTCCTCCGTGTCGAGGACGAGCGTGGTGCGTCCGTGAGCCAGCGCGATCGCCTCGGCACGGGCGAGCAGCTGGCGACCGATGCCCCGGCGCTGCCAGTCCGGGTCGACCATCATCTTGGCGACGTCTGCCCGGTGTTGTCCGTTCGCCTGCGCGGCGAGGTGGACCTGCACGGTGCCGATAATCACGTCACCCGAGGTCACGACGACGAGGCGAACCCCTGGGCGAGGGAGGGCGGCCCAGTAGGCGCGGGCCTCGCGGTCATCAAGTGGGTGGAGGAAGCTCACGGCCGCGCCGGTCGCGACAACCCGGACGAGAAGGCTTGAGAGGGCACGAAGCGTCTCGTCGTCGAGTGTCTCAACCTCTCGCAGCGAGATGTGCATGGTGCAGACATCGTATGCCGCGTACGCGCCCCCTGGCCTGAAATTTCTCACGGGGGGCGAGGGGCAGGAGGACGCCCCCTCCCTACGGTCCCTCCGACCCTCCGACGCTGCGGCGGGAGAGGAAAGCACCACTTCCGCAGGCGGCTTGGCGCGCGGCCGGATGTCGGCCTAGCCGAGGTTCAAGACAAGCAGGTCAGCGCCGAAGCCAACGAGGACCGTCGTGAGCGGGACCAACGCCATGCGGAGGAACCGCGAGAACAGTTCGGGATAGAACGGGCGCTGGTACGTGTACGCCCACGCCGACGTGGTGCGGAACCAATATTCGGCCACGATGGCGAGGGCGAAGAACGCGCCGCCGATCAGGATTTCCGCAAGCAAGTAGCTCGCCTCGAAGCGGAACCGCTGGTCAAGCTGGTAACGGTTCCGGTACGAGAACACGGCGGCGAGGACGCTCTCAAGCGGTCCCCGCACGAGGATGAGGGCGCCGACGCATTCCGCGGCGAAGGCGATCCAAAGGCCATAGATCGCCGCCAGGGGCAGCATGCCATCTGGGACCGGGTCCGGGTGGACCCGGTCAGGCACGGTTGCGGTTCGGTTCCCTGCCGGTTTCAGGCGTGCATCCATTGAACGCGATTCTAGACCGCGCGAACCGGGACCGCCCGGCGCGTCGACGGCGTCGACGTTTCGGATGCGCACGTCAGTTCTCGTGCCAGGACATCCCCTCGCCGCGCACGAGGCGGGCACGGCGCTCGTAGGCGCCCGGCCACTCGACGGGCAGGTCACCGTTCGCGACCATGAGCGCCAAGGGGTTCGCCTTGGTCCGGAGCGGCAAGTCGATCCGCCGCCGGCGCCGGGCGCTCTCGAAGAGGGCCATCATGATCTCGGTCACGACCCGCCCGTTCCGCGCATTGCTGGTCGCACTGGCGTAGTCGAGGCGCCCTTCGAGGACGTCGACGACCTGCTCGCATTGCCGTGCCCAGCAGTCGTGCCACGGCGCGTCGATGTCGACCCAGCCACCGGTCGTCGCGCTCATGTAGCGGGCGACGCCCCACTCGTCGTTGTACTTGGCGCTCGACCCCTCAGGCTGGGCCATGTCGCCATCCGACCGGAGCAGGTCGTCGGACGGGCGCCCGGTCCAAAGTTCGAGGATGCCCTCGGTGCCGATGACACGCGCCCCTTGGCCGAGGCGGCGGCGGGGGTCACCGACGGGTCCACGTCCCCCGACCAGCTCGCCCTGGATGAGCAGGGTCGCGCCGCTGTCGAAGCCGACGAGGCCGAGGCAGCGATCCTCGCACGGGATGCCTCGCTCCATCACGTCAGTCGTGCGTTCGACGGCGCCCATGACCCACTGAGGCGTCTCCTCGCCGAGCAAGTGCAGGGCGAGGCGGATGTTGTGCGAGTTGGTGTTGAGGACGTTGCCGCCGTCGTCGATGACGACTTGCAGGACCTTCCCGATCGCGCCGGCGGCGACGAGTTCGCGGGCGCGGGCCCACGTGGCGTGGTGCGGTCGCTGGAAGGCGATGTAGAGCTTGACGCCGTTGCGTTCGCAGGCGGTGAGCATGTCGTCGGCTTCACCGAGCGAGAGCGCCATGGGCTTCTGGCAGATGATCGCCTTGGGCTTGCGCGCGGCGGCGGCGATCGTCATCTCGGCATGCTGGCGGTGCCACGAGCAGACGTCGACGACGTCGGGGCGCTCCTGGTCGAGCATCTCGCGGTAGTCAGCGTAGCGACGTTCGGGCGCGATCCCGAAGAACTCGCCAAACTCCCGCCGCGCGTCGGGATGGGTGTCGGCGCAGGCGCCGATTTCCACCGGAGCGCCTGGTACGCCTTGCCAGGCGCGCGCGTGAACCCGCCCGATCGTGCCGCAGGCGATGATCGCCGTCCGGTACTTCGCCATGCCGTTCCCTCATGAGGCGGTTCGGGGGCACGGCGCCCGGAACCCCCGGGAGCGGCGAGGCGTGCCCTCAGTCGCCGGAAGCGGATGCTACGCGAACACGACGCCACAGTCGCGCGTCACGCATGCGTAGCGCCCCGCCGCTTCGCCATGGGACTGCGTGCATCTCGCCCGACCGCATTCGCGGCCTCGGCACGTCACCCGTGCCGCTGGAGAAGGAGTGGCGAAAGTCGGCGAGACCTCTTCCGGTCGAGGCCATCGCCCTGCGAGTCGAGGCCGCGCCCGAAACCTCACCGGAGGCGCCGCTCAGCCGTCGAGGAGCGCGCTGAGGGCCGCCGAGACGTCGCCCGCGAAGGGCCCGCCATGCGCGCTGCACACCAGCGAGATGCGGTCGCGATACGGCGCGAGGGCCTCCCGGACGCTCGCCACGACCTCGGCGTCGGTGGATGCGGCCCGGGGATGGGTGCCCGGACCATGGAACGCGAGGCGGTCCGGTCGCTCCATGATCACGTCGCCCGCGAACACGATGACCTGGCCATCCGGCGCCGTCCAGAGGAGGAGGGTGTCGCCCGGGAAGGCCGCCCGAACGGGAAGGGGGATGAGCGCGCCGGGCAGGCGGTCGGAGGCGTCGAAGAGGCGATCAGGCTGCTGCTCGTACTCGCCCTCGCCCGCCCGCGGGGCCCAGACGGGGACGGAATACTGGCTCCTCACCGAGTAGGCCGCCCGCTCGTGCATGTCGTTGGTCAGCAGCGACGCCGCCGGGTACCCACCCATCTGCTCGACCACCGATTCGAGCTGGCTGATAGTGGTGGCGTCGGGCATCAACGGGTCGAT
This sequence comes from Thermoflexus hugenholtzii JAD2, assembly GCA_945865725.1. Classification (GTDB taxonomy): domain Bacteria; phylum Chloroflexota; class UBA11872; order UBA12225; family UBA12225; genus CAILQO01. Next base: position 14,753 of record CAMBEO010000049.1, read on the forward strand.
GAGGACCGGCCCGTCGCCGCTCGTGACCGCGTAGCTGTTCCAGCGGCGCACGCCGCCGTCCGGGCGCGGCCATGACATGGACCACCGGACCAGGCGCGGATACCCCGCCGACCCGACCAGGATGTCGATCGAACCCGTGCCCTCGGTCACCGTCGCATGCCTTTCAAGGTAAGCGGGCAGGCGCGACGCGCACCCTAGGCGCGTGGCTCCGCGGACTCGTATCCTACGGGATCATGACT
>CAMBEO010000050.1 GCA_945865725.1 Thermoflexus hugenholtzii JAD2
GACGACGGACGCCACCGGCCCGCCCCGCCATCGCGACCCAGAGCCTCTTCCGCATCGGGCGCGACTGCTTCCACCGCGGGGACACCCGCTTCACCACCCCGCCCCTCTGCTGGGCCTTCCCCGACTGGCACGCGCCCATCTGGTCCGTCCGGTGCCTGGAGGCCATCGCCTCCCGCAACGACTGATCTGGACAACTCCGTGTCGCTACCTATGCGCTTCGCGGGAGAGGGGAGCAGCATCGACCTTCCCCACCGAACCGCCGAAAAATCGGACCGGCGCCTAAACCGGCGGCGGCGCGCCCGTCAGCTCCCGGTAGAACGCATGCAGCGTCGGGATCGCGCGCCGGTTCAGCCCCTCCGCGTCGCGAGACACCCCCAGGTCATCCCCGAGCATTGCGAGGACCTCCCGCGCCGCCGCGATGAACCCGGGGTCGCCGCGTGTCACCGCGCGGCGCATCGCCTCCTCGACCGCCTTCGCCGCCTGGCCACTCTCCTCCAGGAACGTGCGCGCCGTATCGCCTGTGCGCACCGGGTCGCTTCCCGACCCTCCCGGCAACCCCATGAACGCGTGCCCGAGACAGAGGCGCGCGGGATCAAGGTTCGCGACGCGCACGACGGTCGCACGGTATGCACGCGAGTCGTCAAAGACCAGCGGAAGTCGCCCCGGCCCGCCACCAAGCCCTTGGATTGCGTCACCCGTGAACAACGTGTTCGCGTCCTCAAGGTGGTACGCCACTGACCCTCGCGAATGGCCAGGGACGTGGACGGCCCGGATCGTGCGTCCGCCCCCGAGGTCGATAACCTCGCCGTCCATCACCAGACGGTCCGCACGGGTTGGCGCGACGATGTTCGACGCCATCTTCCGGCTGACGGACGCCAGTTCGGCGGTGTCTCCGAGAGCCCGGGGCATGTAGGTGATGTAGCCGAACGTATGGGCCTCCACGCGGTCAAGGAGGTACGCGTCGGCCGGGTGGACGTGCACCAACGCGTCGGGGGCGAGCGCGCGCATCGCTCCGTGACCACCCATGTGATCCCAGTGGCCGTGCGTGGTCAGCACGTGGCGAACGGCGCGGATGTCGAAGCCTGCGCCGGCGAGGGCCGGCCCGAGGTGGGCTCCCGGGGTAGCCGTCACCCCGGTGTCGATGAGCGCCGGCTGCGGCGCATCGACGAAATACAGTTGCACGACCCCGTCGACGTCGAACGGGCATGCGATGCGGTAGATGCCGTCGCCGAGTTGCTCGGCTGCCGGTCGCGCGGGTTGGGCGTCCATGTGGCTTCCCCGTCCGCACGCGACGGGCATCCCGCCCGCGTTCCAGTCGTGCAGGGACCCTTCACTATACTCACGTCACCATGACGGGACTTCCACCGAAGTACGACTTCCGGACCGCCGAACCGGTCATCCAGGAGGGATGGTCGTCCTCCGGCGTCTATCACTTCGACCCGAATCATCCGGGCGAGGCGTACCTCGTCGATACCCCTCCTCCGACGGTCTCCGGCCGGATCCATGTTGGCCACGTGTTCTCTTACACGCAGGCCGACGTCATGATCCGTTACCACCGGATGCGCGGTCGTAACGTGTTCTACCCATTCGGGTTCGACGATAACGGCCTGCCGACCGAGGTCTTCACCGAGAACAATCGGGGGGTGAGAGCGCGCGACGTGGGGCGACAAGCCTTCATCGAGGCGTGCCTAGGCCTGTCCCACGAGGTCGAGGCGCAATTCGAACGCTTCTGGAAGCGGCTTGGACTGTCCGTCGACTGGCGCTTGCGCTACTCGACAATCGACCCGAGGTCCAGGCGCGTCTCCCAGGCGGCATTCCTCCAACTGCACGAGACTGGCGCGGCGTACCGTCAGGAGGCACCAACGCTCTGGTGTACCTCATGCCGCACGGGGGTCGCGCAGGCGGAGATTGACGACAAGGAGGGCGTGCCGTCCCAGTTCACGACGATCCCGTTCGGCCTTGACGACGGGGGCGAACTGTCGATCGCGACGACCCGCCCTGAACTGCTCGCGGCCTGCGTCGCCGTCTTCGTGAACCCCGGTGATGACCGCTTCCGTCACCTTGTCGGATCCTTCGCGACGACCCCGATCTTCGGGGCGCGGGTCCCCGTCCTCGCCGACGCGCAGGCTGACCCGAACAAGGGCACCGGCGCCGTCATGTGCTGCACCTTCGGGGATGTCACCGACGTAGGCTGGTGGCGCAACCACCAGTTGCCCCTGAAAGTCGTCATCACGCCCGACGGCCGGATGAACTCGATGGCCGGCCAGTACGAGGGCCTCACGCTCGCGCAGGCACGCGCCCGCATCCTCGACGACCTCGGTGCGGCGGGACTCGTGCGCGCCCAGCGACCGATCGAGCACGTCGTCGGCGTCCACGAACGGTGCGGCACGGCGATCGAATACCTGCTGGCGGGCCAGTGGTTCATCCGCCTCCTTGACCGCAAGGACACGTGGATCGAGGCGGGCCGTCGCATGCGGTGGCACCCGGACCACATGCGTGCCCGCTACGAGTCGTGGATCGAGGGCCTGAACTGGGACTGGAACATCACGCGCCAGCGCTACTACGGCGTCACCTTCCCGGTGTGGTACTGCCGCTCCTGCGCGCATGTCGTGACGGCGACGCGCGAGATGCTGCCGGTCGACCCGCAAGACACCCCGCCGCCCGTGGACGCATGTCCCGGATGCGGCGCGTCGGAACCGGGATGGCACGTCGCCGACCCCGACGTCATGGACACCTGGGCAACGTCCTCGCTCTCGCCGCAAATCTGCGCGACCCTCGCCGAGCCCTTCGGCGTCGATGCGACGACATTCGAGTCGCGCTTCCGCCCGATGTCGCTCCGCCCGAACGCCCATGACATCATCCGCACGTGGGATTTCTACACGATCGTTCGGAGCATTTACCTTACGGGCGACATCCCGTGGACGGATGTCCTCATTTCCGGACATGCACTTGACCCAGCGGGAAAGAAGATCTCGAAGAGCAAGCTCAAGGCCGCTGAGGACCCGACAGCGATGCTCGAGCAGTTCTCCGCCGACGCCGTCCGCTACTGGGCGACGTCCGTGCGGACCGGCGGCGACACCGCGCTGTCCGAGGAAGTCTTCCGGAACGGCAGCCGCCTGGTCACCAAACTGTGGAATGCCGTTCGGTTCGCGTCGGGCTTCCTGGAGGGATACGCCCCGCCTCGCACTACGCCTATAGAGCACCTCAACGCCACGGACCGCTGGATGCTTGCGCGCCTCGCCGAGACGACCACCCGTGCGACCGAGAGCCTTGACCTCTACGAGTTCGCCGCCGCGCGCATCGAGGTCGAGCGCCTCTTCTGGACGGACCTGTGCGACAACTACCTCGAGCTGGTCAAGGCCCGCCTTTACGAGGGCGATGCGCCGGGCGCCAAGTATGTCCTGCACCACGTGCTTCTCGCCGTCACGAAGCTCCTCGCCCCGTACCTGTCCCACGTCACCGAGGCGGTCTACCTCGGTGCGTTCGCCGGGGTCGACGGGCGCGATTCGATCCACGTCGCCGCGTGGCCTGAACCGGATCCGGCCTGGTCGGATGGTGCGACGGCCTCCATCGCTGCCGGGAACGCGATCCTCGAGGTCGTGGAGGCCGTTCGCCGCTGGAAGTCCGAGCGCAAGCTCAGCGTGGCCGCACCGCTCGCGTCCATCGTGGTCGAGTGCCCGAGCCCCCTCGACGAGGCCCTGCGAGTAGCGATGACCGACTTGCGTGGCGTCACGCGCGCGTCGGCGATCGAGATCCGTACGGTCGCCGCCGGCCCCGTGACCGTCACGGACATCCAGGCGTAGTCGCGCCCCCCTCCTCCCCCTTCCCGGCCGTGAAGTTTTCAGCCGGGGGGTTAGGCCGTCCCGGGGCGGCGGTGGTGCTTCCCTCTCCCGCCGCAGCGGGGGAGGGATTGAGGGTGGGGGCCGTCCCGGGGCGGTGGTGGTCGTCTCCCCCTTCCCGCGCCGCGAAGTTTTCAGCCTGGGGGTTAGGCCGGTAGAAGGGCCGTCCTTCTCCCCCCTCGCCCGCCTACACTTCCGCGATGGATCGGCGCGCACTTGCGACACTCGAGTTCGGCAAGGTCCGTGACCAGGTCGCAGGCTACGCGCTCTTCTCCGTAAGCCGTGACCTCGCCCTCGAGGCCGAGCCATCGTCGTCCCGGATCCTCGTCCACCAGGCGCTTGCCGAGACGACCGAGGCACGGCGCCTCCTGGACCTGGCACCGGACTTCACCGTCCGAGGCGCGCGTGACGTGCGCCCGGTTGCCTTCGCCGCGCGCCTTGGGGCGGTGTCCGAGCCACAGGCGCTTCTCGACACCTGCGACCTCCTTGAAGGCGTCGCCTACGTCCGTGTCACGATCCTCCGCGTCGGCGCGGAACTGCCGATCCTGGCCGGGCGCGCGCAAGCGCTTGACCCGTGCCCCGGGATCGTGCGGGCAATTCGCAACTGCCTGTCCGACGAGGGCGAGGTCCTGGATCGCGCCTCCCCGGAGCTGGCGCGCGCCCGCGCCCACGTGCGCACCGCCTACAACCGCCTCATGGACACCCTCCGGCGGATCGTTGACACGGCCGTCGAGCGCGGGCACGCCCAAGAGGGCCTGATCACGATGCGTGCCGGGCGCTACGTGATCCCGATTCGCGCGCACTCACGCAACGCCTTTCGCGGCATCGTCCACGACGAGTCGGCGAGTGGCGCGACGGTCTTCATGGAGCCGATCGCCGTCGTCTCGCTGAACAACGACTGGCGCCAGGCCCAGATTGCCGAGGCAAAGGAGGTCGAGCGCGTCCTGGCGATGCTGACCGCGATGATCGGCGATGCCGCGGATGCCGTCGTGGCGGACGTCAATGCCATCGCGGCGATCGACTACGCGATCGCGCGCGCGCGCTTTGCCTCGCAGGTCGCCGGGGTTGAACCCGTCATCCTGCCGGAAGTCCCCAACGGAAGGCCACGGCCGTTCGACTTTGCCGGCGCGCGCCACCCCTTGCTGCGCGGGGCGGTGGTGCCCATCGACGTCCACCTCGGGAACGTCGTGCCCCCCGGGTCTCCCGATAGTGGTGATCGTGCGGACCGTGCGAAAGCAGGGGAGGCGGTCGTCGCGATCCTGATCACCGGCCCGAACACCGGCGGCAAGACCGTGGCCCTGAAGACCGCCGGGCTGCTCCACCTCATGGCCCAGGCTGGCTACCACGTCCCGGCGGAACCCGGCGCGCGTTTCTCGATCGTCGACAACGTTTACGCCGACATCGGTGACGAACAAAGTATCGAACAATCACTTTCCACGTTTTCATCGCACATGTCAAATATCGTGCGCATCCAGCGCGAGGCGACGGATCGCGACCTGGTCCTCCTCGACGAGCTCGGCGCGGGAACCGACCCGCAGGAGGGGGCCGCCCTAGCGCGCGCCATCGTCTCCGACCTGGTCGGCCGGCGGGTGCCCCTCATCGCGACCACGCATTACTCCGAGCTCAAGGCCTTCGCGTACGAGACGGCAGGGGTGCGGAACGCCAGCGTCGAGTTCGACGTCGCGACGTTGCGCCCGACCTATCGCCTGCGGATCGGCGTGCCGGGACGCAGTAACGCGATCGCGATCGCCGAACGACTTGGCCTGGACCCGGCGATCCTCGCGATAGCCCGGGGCCACCTTGACCCGGACGAGCGCCGGATCGAGGACCTCCTCGCCGGCATCGATGACGAACGGGCACGCGTTCGCGGCGCGCGCGACGCGGCGACGCGCGTGGAGGCCGAGGCCCGCGTCCGACTCGCGCATGTCGAGCAACGGATTGCCTTCATCGAGGAGGAGCGCGCCGACCTCCTGGCGAAAGCTCGTGCCGACGCGTCACGAATCCTGGACGAGGCGCGCACCCGCATCCGGCGCGCCGAGGCCGCGGTCGACGCCCCCGGCGCGTCGCGCGCGGTCGTCCTGCATGCGACGCGCGACTTGCAAGACGCGTCCCGCGAGGTGCTGGCGACGCGCCCGGCACCCATGGCGTCGACCCTACGGACGAACTCCCCTGACACGGGTGACTCGTTCCGGGTCGGCGACCGCGTGGAGGTACTGCGGCTGAATGCCGCGGGGACGGTCACGACCTTGCCCGACCCGTCCGGCCAGGTCGAGGTGCAACTCGGCACGATGCGCATGCGCGTGCACTCGCACGCCCTCAAGCTGATCACCCGGCGCGAGGCCGAGGCGCTGCACCCGGGCGCGCCAGCCGACAATGTTCCCGTGGCGAGGCCAAGGCCGGTCGTCACGCGGGGCGCAGGCGTCCCCCTGCAGGTCGGTCTCGAGATTGACGTGCGGGGATCGCGCGCGGATGAAGCCGTGGACCGCGTCGATCGCTACTTGAACGACGCATACCTTGGATCGATGCCTTGGGTCCGCATCATCCACGGCAAGGGGACCGGTGCGTTGCGCCAGGCGATCCGCGAGGTGCTCGCGTCAAGCCCGCTGGTTCAGCGGTTCGAGTTCGCCGGCGCCCGCGATGGTGGCGATGGCGCAACGATCGTCCACCTGGCGGTCTGACCGCCGACCAGGCTAAACCATCAGGTCGAAGCGTGGCTCGTCGTTCCGCTCACCCATCACGCGCCGGATGACCTTCCTGATCGCACGCATCCGCTCGGGGCGCAGCTCGAAACCCAGCGCGGACCCGACTACCAGGCCACAGGCGCTGCCGAGGAGCATTCCGGCGACGAAGAAGATGCCGCCATTACGCCCGGACGGTTCCACCGCCCGCCATCTGCTCGCCATCGACCTCGCCTCCACGCGGCCGCCGCCGCCCGGTCAGGATACCCGCCGCCACCGTAACGGGCCGAGATCGACGCCGACACGTGCAAGATGGCTCGGGGCCTGATCGGGTCACTGCATGCGCAAGAGTGTCGCGGCCTCGCTCCACAGCCGCTCGAGGCGGTAGTAGTCGCGCATCGTGGTCGAGAAGACGTGCACCACGACCGGCCCGAAGTCGATGAGCAGCCATCCGCTCGTCTCCGCGTCAGACGACGGCTTGTGGAGCGGGTCCGCCGAGTAGTTCTCGTCGGCGACGTCCAGGATCGCTCGCGCGATCGCCCGTATCTGGCGATCGTTGTCCGCCGTGCAGATCACGAAGTAGTCCGCGACGATCGACAGCTTCCGGATGTCCATCAGGAGGATGTCGGTCGCACCCTTCTCCTCCGCAGCCCCCACGACATCGCGGGCAAGCGACAGGGCCTCGGCATCGAGCGACCGGGCGATCACGACCGGCTTGGTGATTTCCTCGACGCCGTGATCCGCGTCAATCGTGCCCTCAAAGCCAGGCGGGTCCTCGTTCCTTGCAAATGCGCTGGACGTCGGAGGGTCGTTCGGATTCGGCGCGGGATTGATCGTCATGCGGAGCCTCGTCGTTGCGGATGGTGGGCCACAAATCGTACCGGCCCGTGCCCCTGGAAACCGCGGAGCTGGAATTACCGCTTAACCATCTCGATACAGTTTCATCGATTCGACGAACTCGGCGACGGCGACGGGCACGAGACCATCGATTGATTCCCCTCGGGACACGCGGGCGCGGATGTCGCGCGACGCCACTGCCGACACGGACGCTCGGTGCAGGACAAGCCGGCCCGGGTGCAATTCGGCGAGCGCACGCATGCGCGGCGAGATCACGAGCGGGACCCCAACCCGCGTGATGGCGATTACGGTGGCGATCCCGAGGATGGCGCCGGGTTCACGCCAGTCGGCAAATTCGACCAGGGCGTCCGCGCCGATGATGAGCGCAAGGCGTTCGCTGGGGAAACGGTTCGCGAGCGCGCGCATCGTTTCCACGGTGAACGACGGTGGGGGACGCTCCGCTTCGACCTCGGACACCGACGCCCACGAGAGCCCGCCGACTGCGAGGCGCACCATCTCCAACCGGTCGGTGATCGGTGCTGACGGTCGTCCCTTGAGCGGTGACTGGTGAGCCGGCACGAAGGTGACGTGGGCAAGTCCAAGCGAGCCCCGGACCTCGGCCGCGACCTGCACGTGGCCGACATGGACCGGATCGAAAGTGCCCCCGTAGACGCCGATCGCTCCGGCGAGGCCAATACTTGCAGGAGGTTCAGGCATCCCGCACGTCGACGACGGCTTCGCCAAGGCGCGAACGCAGCGCCCAGATGATCTCGTCCACCGCCACGGAACGGTCGGAAGCGACACACCGGATGCGCACCACAGGTCCGTCGATCGTCCACGCTCGCACTCGGGCGGTTCCATCGTCATGGAGGACCGACCCGCACGACGCGAGGCACGCCCCGATGGCGTCGCCCAAGGCACCAGGATCCGCGATCACGGCGGCACCGGTGCGAATCGTCACGTCAAGGCGCACGTACACGGTCGCGTCCAGGCCCCGGCGCTCCGTCACGTGCGTGAGGAACCACGCGTTCGGAACGACCAGCGCGCCCCCGTCGTCGGCATCGATCACGGTGTCGAGCAGCCCGACCTTGCGGACGACGCCGGATCCCGCCTCCACGGTGACCCGGTCGCCCGCAGTGAAGGGCCGTCCCACCAGGAGGTAGGCGCCTGCCACGAGTTGCTTGAGCACGTCTTGGAGCGCGAGACCGAGCGCGACGCCGGAGATGCCGAGAATCGCCCCGACTGTCCCGAGATGCAGCCCGAACATGTCGAGGCCCCATGACACGCCGGCGACGAGGATGACGGCTTGGGTGACCCGGTCGACGATGACCCCGAGCGCCTGATCGACACGCGCCCGGTCGAGGGCCCCGCGAAGCGCGCGGCGCGTCAAGCGGCTCATCTGAAGGGTGGCGAACGCGATCGCGAGGACGCCCAGAACGCGCCCTACGGTCCCGCCAGAAACCGCGCTTTTCGCCGCATCGACGGCGAGGTCCAGGGCATCAGCGATGGTCATCGAACCCCGCATCGCGCGTCACGGCGGGCAATCCTCGCTGTCGAAATCACGCGTCCAGCTCGCCTGAGCCAATCGCCGCATCGATCTCCGTGAGCCGGAGGCGCGCGCGTTCGAGCTCGCCACGGCATGCCGCGCTGAGCCGACGACCCTTCTCGTACAGGTCGAGCGCCTCGTCAAGCCCCAAGCCCGGCTCGTCCTCGAGTTGTCGCACGATGTTTTCGAGCGCCGCCAGTCGCTCCGCAAGGGTCGAGACTGGCCCGCCTGGGGTTCCCATCCGGCACCTCCGCGCAATTGCGATCTACTTCTCGGGTCCGCCGACCCCGATGCCCTCGACCGTCGCGCCCGCCGTTCCGTCCCGGAATCGGAGTCGGACGTGATCACCGGGCGCGAGCGACTTCACGGACGTGACCGTCGAACCCGATGGCGCCTCGATGATCGCGTATCCGCGTTCAAGGACGCGCAGGGGCGACAGCAAGCGCAGGGCGTCCTCCCCGATGGAGAGCCGGGTCCCGACCACGTCGATGTGGCGCGCCATGGCGATCCTGGCCCGTCCGTCGCGAGAGGATAGGCCGTTCCCGAGTGCCTCGAACCGCCCGCCGACGAGCGCCGTGAGGCGTCGGTCGAGATCATCGACGCGCGCGGTCGCACGGTTCCGGATGGCCCCCGCGGCGACTTCGAGGCGCCGGTCGAGCCGTCCGATGGCGGTGTCGCACCCGTCAAGCGCGCGCGCGACGGCCCGTTTCGCGCGCGACTCACGCGCGAGGATGGCCGCCCGGATCACGGCGGCGTCCGGTACCACGATCTCGCCAGCGGCGGACGGGGTCGGCGCGCGTACGTCCGCCGCATGGTCGCATAGCGTCGTGTCAGTCTCATGGCCAATCGCGGACACGACCGGCACTCCATGCTCCTCCGACGTGCGGCGCACGGCACGCGCGATGGCCTCCTCGTTGAACACGGCCAGGTCGTCAAAAGAGCCACCACCCCGCGCGATGATGATGACCTCGACGTTCGCACGGACCAAGGCCTCGATCGCCGCCACGATCGATCCGGTGGCGCCCACGCCTTGAATCGCCGTCGGAGCCAGGACTACCTCGGCGAGAGGCATGCGCCGCCCGATCACGGCAGTGAGGTCCTGGAGCACTGCCCCGGTGGCCGAGGTCGCCACGCCGATCCGGGACGGCCATTCAGGCAACAGGCGCTTTCGGGCCGGATCGAACAAACCTTCGACCCGCAGGCGTTCCGTCAACCGCTCGAGGGCACGGTGGCGGTCACCCGCGTCCACCTCTCGCGCGCGCCGGACGACCATTCGCAGCTCGCCCGCCGCCGCATACAAATCCACCTTGCCCGACACGTCGTACTGGCGCCCGTGGACGATCGGCGAACCCGCCATCGACGCCCACTGCACGCACCTGAACTTGCTCGAGGCGTCCTGGATCGTGAAGAAGACGTGCCCCCCGCGCACGACCTTCGACTCCGAGACCTCGCCGCGCACGGTCGCCGAGCGGAGCACGGGCGAAAGTTCGAGTTGGAGGGTGATGACCTCGCACAACTCGGTCACTGACAGGACAGGCGCGGGCAAGTCGAACGCACCGTCCTGGCTAGGCGGGGCGCCCGCAGCTCGACCCCGAGCGCGCAGGGGGGAGTTCCAGCCTCGGGCCATCGCGGTCGTCCTTCGATCCGTGCGCACGAGATGCTACGTTCCGATCAGCCGTGACTTGCGTAGTGGGGTTCACGCTCCCACCGCAGGGTGTCCCGACTGGGTGTTCCAGGGTCCCGCCCGCAAAGAGTTGCGTGGCCTGCGAGAATGCCCGTCGGAAGATCAACTGATGCCGGACTGGTATTCGCGACCGGGCGACTGGAGGTCCGCGTGTGGGAACTGGATAGCGGGCGTGTGGAACGGCACGCGGGCGGTGGGTTACCCGAGTGGGACGTAGATGCGAGGCTGTAATGCCGCCGCCGAAATCGCCGTGTCCGCCCGGTTCGCCCCCGTCGCGCGATAGGACGGTGGGGATCGCCTGCAGGAGCGAAGCCAATGGCAATCATCCCTCGGCCAGGACGCCCGAACGGTCCCGATGGCCGACACTGCGGATCGACAACTGGTACCAGCGGGAAAACCCGGCGTGACGCGTTGGGAGCCGCGGTCACCGGATTGGCTGCCACCATCGCCGCGTGCGGGGAAACGGGCGCCGGTGCGACGACCAACGTGCAAGGGGGAGGGGCCAAGGCGCCCGGGGCCGCCCCGTCCCGGCCGTAACTGGTCCACGCGAAAGTCTGGTCGCTACTTCGCGATCACGACGGCCTCGATTGCCTCGATCCGCAGCCACCCCCTGCGGATCGCGGTCACGACCGCCTCGGTCCGGTCGACGGCTTCCAACTTGCGGAGGATCGCGGAGAGCCGATTCTTGACCGTCTGGTCCGAGAGTCCGAGGCGCTCGCCAACCTGCTTGTTCGATAGGCCGGCAGCGACTGCGCTAAGGAGTTCGACGTCTCGAATGCCGAGCGTCGCGCCGGTCCCGTTGCCCTTGTCGAGTACCTCGATTTGACCTGTTGGTCCGCCCTCGAGCGGCAGGCTCGAAGGCTGCCCGGGAAACGGCGGCTCAGTCGCCGACGGTGGAGGAGGACGCCCATTAGTCGACCGGGCGGCGTGGTCGATCGCGCGGACGAACGCGCTCGTGCCGGCCGTCCTGGGCACGCAAGACGCCACGCCTTGATCCCGTGCCATCGCGATGATGGCGTCTGTCGCGGTGTCGACTACAAGGACGAATGACGGAGGCGACGGACGGCGTGATCGAGTGGTGGCAACGACCTGGACCCATCGGCCGCCCATCTCCGAGACCACGACCACGTGTACGTCCTCGCCGGGCGCCCCCCCATTGGCGTTCTCGGCGACGACCACCAGACCGGCGACACCGTCGATCGCATGACCGAGGCCGGAACGGAAGACACCCTGGTCGTCGATGATCGCGACGCGGACCATCTTGGGGCGGTGTGGTGCTTCCCTCTCCCGCCGCAGCGGGGGAGGGACTGAGGGTGGGGGCGTCCTCCCCAAGATGGTCCGCCCCACCCCTGCGGGCAAGGTTGCCTCCGCGTCGTTGATTGCACCGTTCCCCAGGCGCGTCATCACGATCATGGACAGCACGGGGTACCCATGCGCCCGACCGAAATGGACCGGCGCGTACTGTATCGGATCAACGTCGCCGACCGCCCCCTCGCCCCGGGGTGGGGCGGTGCTTCCCTCTCCCGCCGCAGCGGGGGAGGGACTGAGGGTGGGGGTCGTCTAGGGCGCGGACCGGTGGACGGAGCGCGCGCCACGCGCCGGATCAGACAGGCAGCAGGGCCAATGGCTCGACCCATCGACCATGGCGCCGGATGAGGTCAACCAGTCGCTCGTCGGCCTCCGATTGAGGTACGCCCTTCTCGACGCACTCGCGACCCACGTAGAGGTTGACGCGTTCGGGCGCTCCGCCGACATACCCGAAATCGGCGTCGGCCATTTCGCCAGGACCGTTGACGATGCAGCCCATGATCGCGATCTTCACCCCCTTGAGGTGCGAAGTTCGCGCTTGGATGCGCGTCGTCGTCTCCTGCAAGTCGAAGAGCGTCCGGCCACATGAGGGGCAGGCGACATACTCGGTTTTCGTGATCCGCGCGCCGGCGCCCTGCAAGACGTTGAAGGCCAGCCGGGTTCGCGCCCCGTCACCGAGGGTCCTCGCGCCGCCGGGCGTCACGGCATCCCCAAAGCCATCGCACAGCGGTGCGCCGAGCGCGACGCTTGCTCCGAGCAGAACGTCATCGGGCGCATCATCGCGGTCATGGATGAGCCAGGTGGGGGGCGCGGGTTCTGCAAGCGTGCCCCGGAGCGCTCGCGCCACGCGGACCATCGCGCCCTCGTCGCTCGCCCGGACAGCGATGATCACGTCGCGGACCCCGGCGCGCGACAGTACTTCGTGGGCACGCCGCGCACGTTCTGCGGCCGTGGCATCCGTACCGGAGTAGCTTGCGACCGTCTCGATGACCACCGGGCGCGCCGCGCCGACGAGGGCCGCACGGGTGACTGCGTCGTCGATCTCCCCGGACGCGACCATGACGGCGTCTGCGAGGCGAGAAGCGGCGCCAACGTCGGCCCCTGCCGCAAGTCGGGCGATGATCCCGATGGCAGGCAATCCAAGCCGGGCAGATGTTGCGACGATGGCCGCCTGGAGCTCGCCAAGCGCCGCGAGATCGGCGTCGCATGCCACCTCGACGACGATCACGTCGGGCCGCGGGGACGATTCCGGATCCGTCGCCGCCATGGCCGTCATCCGACCAAGCGCGTCTGGCACGGTCGAAAGGTGTCCCTCTAGGTCAAGGATCACCGCCGGTGCCGCGCCGCCTCCGATTCGCGCGTCGCCGATCGCGACGGCGTGGGTCCGATGGCGCGTGTAGGCGTAGGGCGAGCGACGATCCACGAGATCCGGTTCGCCTTCGAACATCGGCCGTGACTCGAACCGGCGCGCCAACCCGAATGCGACGGGAACTTCCGCTTCCGGATCCTCGGTCAACGAGACCCGGATCGTGTCCCCGATGCCGTCGTCCAGGAGCGCCCCGATCCCGATCGCGCTCTTGATGCGCCCGTCCTCGCCGTTCCCCGCCTCGGTGACGCCAAGGTGGAACGGGTAGTCCCACCCCCGGTCGTCGAGCCGTGCGGCGAGCAATCGATACGCCTGGACCATCACCTTCGGGTTCGAGGCCTTCATCGAAAAGACGATGTCGTGGTACCCGAGTGAGCGGCAGATGCCTGCGAATTCCAGGGCGGATTCGACCATGCCCAGGGGCGTGTCCCCGAACCGGTTCATGATCCGGTCAGATAGCGACCCGTGGTTCGTGCCGATGCGCATCGCCACGTTGCCGGACTTGCACGTCTCGACCAGTGGGGAGAACCGGTTCGCGATCCGACCAAGCTCCGCCTCGTACTCGGTGTCGGAGTACTCGCGAACGGCAAAGCGCTTGCTGTCGGCGAAGTTTCCCGGGTTGATCCGCACCTTCTCGACGTGGCGCGCGGCCTCGAGCGCCGCGGCCGGGCTGAAATGGATGTCCGCGACGAGGGGAACGTGACACCCCGCGGCGCGCAGCGCATCACGTATCCGCCCGAGGTTGCGCGCATCCTCGATGGTCGGTGCGGTGATCCGTACCACTTCGCATCCGACGCGGGCGAGCCGAAGTGACTGGGCGACCGTGGCTGCGGTATCAAGCGTGTCGGTCGTGGTCATCGACTGGACGCGAACCGGGTTCGCACCGCCGATACCCACCCCGCCGACCCGGACCTCGCGGGTCACTCGCCGCTGGAACCCGAACACGTCGGCCACGTACCGCAACGGCATCGCGAGCCGATCCGCCAGAACCGCCAGGTCGGGTGTCATCGCAAGAAGCCTCCCGTGCCCGTCAAGGGGGCCCGGACGGGCGCGGTGCCGACGGGGAGGGGTGGTACCGCCAGCGGGATTCGAACCCGCGATCTCCACCTTGAAAGGGTGGCGTCCTGGGCCTCTAGACGATGGCGGCGAGGATACGGCGTCACGGACTTGCCGGCGAGAAGGATACCAGTGCCGAAGTTCGACCGATCCGAGGCACGTGCGAATCCTTGGCTGGGAGGGACTGAGGGTGGGGGGGCGGG
>CAMBEO010000051.1 GCA_945865725.1 Thermoflexus hugenholtzii JAD2
CGACGCGCGGAGTCGCTCCACCTCGGCGGTGACGTCGATGCCGTAGCCGGTCCCCCCGGTCGCCGTGCCGGCCAGTGACGACGGGACCTCCGCGGCGCGCAAGTCGCTCATGCGGTTCCTCCATCCTGAGGGTGGCGATGGTGCTTCCCTCTCCCGCCGCAGCGGGGGAGGGATCGCATACGCGGATAACGATGGTGGGGGCCGTTTCCTCCCTTGACCCCCCGGTCCGCCGCCACCACCCCGGCGGGCAGGGATGCCCGCGGACCAACCCCTCCCCGTCCCCATGCCCCGAGCGGCGGCGAATCAGGCGAGACGTCGGAGCCGCAGGTGCCACCGGTCGCCGCCCGTCCCGAGGCCCGCGCGGATCACGTCGACCACGGCGTACCGCCGCGCCGTCGCGATCCCCGCCTCGGTCGAGGCCCGCGCCACGTAGCGCAGGTCGGCCGGCAACGACACCGATCCCGGCAACTCGACCGTCGCGTCCCACGACGTCCCGCCCCCGGTGGTGCGCCCCGCCACGCCCGGCACCAGGCCGTGGGCGACCGGCGTCGGCCCGGCATCGTGGCGGTCGCGCCAGGCCGCCTCGGGGACGACCTGCGTGCCGGTCGTGCCGCCACCGGCCGCCACGAGGATGACCGTCTCGGTCCGCCCGGCACGGATGCGCGCCCGCAACGCCGCGGCGCGAATGACCTTGCGCACATCGAGGGGCATCGCGCGCCCCTACTTCACGCGCGCCCGGGTGCCGCGGGCCCGGGCGGTCGCCATGCGCTTCATGTCGCGGTCGAACCGGTCAAGGTGCGCCTGCGCACGTGCGCGCCACTCCGGGCCGGCCGCCGTGTCGTCGACCGTCGTCGCGCCTTCCCCATCGGCGTAGCGGAAGTTGTCGGCCGTGGCGGTCGACCAGGCCATGCACGCGAACCCGGCGGCACCGGTCGTGACGAGCGCCGCGTCGCCGTCCGGGATGGTGCCGGTCGACTCGGTGACCTCGTGGGGTGTCGACCACTCGACGCGCGCCGCCTCGCCGGCGGGGACGTCCGGGCCGACCACGGTGACGGTGCCCGTGTCGGGGTCATGCCGCCATGGAGGACGCCCCGCGACGCCGCGAATGCCGGGTGCGGGCACCGGCCACTCGACGCCGAGGATCGTGGCGGTGGCGCCGAGGCCGCTCACCGGGATGGCGCGGCTGCCGGCGGTCGTCATGACGGTCGCGAACTGCAGGCGGGGCAGCGCCTCGGCGTACGCGGCGACCGCCCGCGTGATCGCCCGGTCGAGGTCGGCGTCGGTCCACCGGACGCTCGCCCCGGCCGGGTCGTTGAGGTCAAGCCTGAGCGCGGTCCGTAGCGATGCGAAGGTCACCATGGGCAGGTCCTTTCGGTGGGGACGCTCGCTCCCCTCTCCCGTTGCCGCGAGAGAGGGGAGCGACGCGATCCGCTGGCGTGGGGGCCCCCCTACCGTTAGCCCGCGACCTGCGACCACACCGCGCCGCGATAGTCCAGCCACCCGCCACCGAACTCCCAGCGCACCTTGAAGCTGATCTGGTCGTTCGTGAAGACCTGGCCTTCGAGCGGCGCGTCCTGCATCAGCAGGTCCGGCGTTTCGCGACCGCCGACGAATCCCACCTCGATCGTCTCGACGTGGCGCGGGTCGGCCACCACGTACCAGTCGGTCGCGTCGGTGAACTGCGCCACCGACAGCGGCTCGAGCGCGCCGCGCAGCACGTTTGCATCGTTGTTCATCGACCCTGGCACCAGCGTGCTGCTCACCAGCGTCATCGCCGTGAACAGCAGGTCGGGCGGCACCAGCAGGTACGCCGGGCGCAGGTTCAGGCGCTTCCCCGCGGTGTTCACCTGCTTCATCATCAGCGTCATCGCCGCCTGCAACGCCGTCGCCGAGAGGGAACTCGTCAGGCGGTTCGCGTGCGCCGTCTGCGTGCCGTCGTCGAAGACCTTCGTGCCGTCGGCCATCAATGGGTTGCCGGTGAATAGGCCGTGGACGAACTCGTTGATCGTGATCGCCGCCGCGATCGCCAGCTTCGACGGCACCTTGCGGATCGCGTCCAGGTCGTCGTTGAGGATCGCCTCGCGCGTGACGACCACCAGGTTGCCCTTCTTGACCGGCGCGTACGTCTCGC
The DNA here is from genome assembly GCA_945865725.1 of Thermoflexus hugenholtzii JAD2. Lineage (GTDB taxonomy): Bacteria > Chloroflexota > UBA11872 > UBA12225 > UBA12225 > CAILQO01. The sequence goes on from CAMBEO010000051.1 coordinate 2,132, forward strand.
GGGTGTCGTCCCACGCGAGGTTGGTGTAGGCCGACCCCTCGGAGACGGTGCTCAGCGACGCGAAGTCGTGCAGGCGGATGCGGTCCTGCGCCTTGAAGTCGCGCAAGGCACGGATCGTCACGAAGCGCCGCCAGTCCTGCGGTTGCCCGTCGTAGTCCTGCACGAGGCGCTTGGTCATGCTGTTCAGGAGGGCCTGGTTCATGACCGTGGTCGTGACCTCGTTCGCCTCGCGCGCGACCGAGAGGGCCGGGTTGACCGTGCCGGTGACGCCGGCGTCGCCCGTCACTTGTACGTACGCCTCGCGAAGGCCAGTCCACCGGGGCGGGCGGACCCCCGCGCGGCGCACCGTCGCGAGGTCCGGATCGGCGTCGTCCTCCCGCACGCCGAAGAGGCGGTCCATCGCGACCTGCACGGCGGCGCGGGCGCGGGTCGCACCACCGTCGCCGACCTCCGTGCGGGCGGCGCCGTGCCCGCGGACGAGGCCTCCCTCGAAGTCACCACCGGGACGTGCCGGGACAGGGATGACGGCGAGGGAACGCAGGGCCGCGAGGGCCTCGACCTCGGCGTCAAGCGCCGCCTCGAGGGCGCGGGCGTAGGCGTCGCGGTCCCGCCACGCCGGGGAGGCGTCGCCGGCCGACGTGGTGGCCTCGCCGAAGGGGTCCCACTGCGCCCGCACCTTCCGCGTGATCGGGGTGGGGAGGGCGCGTTCAGACAGGCGCTCGAGGAGGACGTGCGCGCACTCGAGGCGCAGGCGCGCCGCCGCGTGGGGGTCGGTCGCCGCCTCGGTGACGGGCGCGGTCGTCGCCGTTGGCGTCACCGTCGTCGCCGTTGGCGTCATCGTCGTCGCGAGGGCCACCCGCGCCGCGGTGCCGTCCTCGCGCACGGCCACGAGGTCCGCCTCGAGGGCGAGGCCAGAGGTGGTCGGGTCATCGTTCATGCATGCCTCCTTGGTGCCTGCGTGCGTCGAATCTCCGGGGATCCGGTCGGTCGTCCACCGGGTCAGCTGGCGTTCCGCCGGCTCCGGATCGCCCGAGGCCCCCGGTACTGGTGGGTCGCATGGGGTTCCCCCGGGGAGGGATTGAGGGAGGGGCCGTGGGTTCCGCGTAGTCGCTGGTCGATCCGAACCACCCCCACCCCCTACCCCTCCCCCGCTGACGCGGGAGAGGGGAGTTGCGCCGGCGGCGCCCGCCCACCCCCGCTGTCGAGGCGGCGCAGGAACCGGCCGCCGGCGCTTGCGCGCGTCACCACGTCGCAGCTGCGCACGACTGGCACCGCTTCCACCACCGCCGTCCCCGGGCGTAGCCGCGCCAGGGCGTCGATCGACAACCCCGCCACCTCGCGCCCGGACGCCGCCGTTGCCGCCGCGAGGTCGTCCACCCATCCCGCGTGGGGCAGGAGGTGCAACGTCGCCTCGACCACGAGGCCCGGCCCGTGCGCTTCCGGCAGGCCGGCCGCCGACGGCGCTACCTCCCGCACCGACGCATCCGTGAACCGCCCGACCAGGTCGCGCACCGACCGCGCCGGTTGCAGGCGGTCGCCGAGGGCGGTCGGATGGTCCGCGAAGCACCGCAAGCCATCGACCTGCCTCGCCACGTCCGCCACGGCGGCGCGGGTGTAGGTCCGGCCGCTCAGCGCCGGCCCCTCGCGCAGGATGACCACGCGCCACGACGTCATTTCCCGGGCCTCCCTCCCTCCACCTCGTCGGCCTCGCCGGCAAGTCGCCACCACAGGCGACGCGCCTCCTCCGGGGTCGCCCACCCGCGGTCCGTCGCCGTCGCGAGGGCATCCGTGACCTGTGCCAGCGACGCGACGCGGGTCTCGCGCTGGTCCGCTACCGGCTCGTCGAAGGTGACGACGAACCGCCGGTCGGCTCGCGCCGAGAGGCGTCCGGCAGCCACTTGCGCGTCGAGGGCACGGTCGACCAGGCGCGTGAGCAGCCGGCGAAGGTACTCCTGCCGTCGCTGGAACCGCTTGATCGCCGGAAGGCCCATCTCGGCGGCGGTCGCGCGGTTCGCGTTCCCGCCTTCCGAGAGGTAGTGCTCCGGCACGCCCGCGCCGGTCGCGATCATCAAGCGCAGCGCCCGGCCGTCGTCGCGCACGTCGTCGGCGCCGATGTTCGGTTGCACCGCGCGCCAGGACTCGACCTCGTTGTGGAAGAGGATGCTGCCCGGCTCGGGCGGGTACGCCTCGTACTCGCGCCGCAGCCGTTCGAGGTCCTCGCGCCGCCCGCCGTTGATCGTGACGTCGTAGAGGAAGGCGCCCTTGCTGCGGTTGATCCGCACGCGGTCGAGCAGCCACTCCTTGTAGCGGATCAGCCAGGGGAGGATCGACGCGAGGTCGGACCGCCCGCGCCGCGCGTTGCTTGCCCGGTTGATGGCGAAGTGGTCGACCTCCGCGGCGGGGATCCACGTCCCCTCCAGGCTGATCGTGCCGACCGGGCCGGGCGGCTTCCAGAGGTACTGCATCGGGCGCTCGACGTCCTCCGGGTCGGTCTCGACCGCCTCCACGTGCAGGGGATCGAGCTGGCGGACGACGACGCGGCCGGTCGAGGCATCGGTGAAGGCGCGCAGGAACTGCTCGCCGAAGAGGGCAAGCTCGGTCTGGATGGCGTAGACGCGCACGTCCAGGCGGTTCGCCGGGTCGTGCCAGAAGCGGTCGATCGCCCGTTGCACGCGCGCGTCCGGCGCGGTGGCGCGGACGCCCCCGCCGAGGACGAAGTTGGTGGACTGCTCGATGACGGCGTAGGCGAGGGGGTTGGTGCAGTACGCCTCGTAGGCGTCGAGGAGGAGCTGGCGCGCGGCCGACGGGTCGGCGTCACGGTCGGTGCCGGGCAGTCCGGCGGCGCGTCGCCACCCCCAGTCGTCCTCGACGGACGCCTCTTCCCGCGCGCGCACCCAGACATGCGACGGCGCGGCGGCTGGTTCGGGCGGGGATGGCGCCCCGGTGACCGGCGCGGCGGGATCGATAGCCATCCGGCAGCCTCCGTGCCGGTGGCCCTTCGTGGCGCGTCCCGGCTACCCGTGACACTGCCCGCGGGGGCGCCGCCGCGTGACGGTGGCGGGCGCGATTCCTGCCGCCGAGATGGCGCATGGTCCGCGGGCATCTTGCCCACTGGGATGAGAAGCTGCGGTGCGAGGCGCCTGCGGTGCGGGCGTCAGACTGGGTGCGCGGGCATCTTGCCCGCTCCGCCGCGGTGGCGCATCGTGAGGCCGTGCGCGCCTTCGCGGAGGCATGGGAGAGTTCCTCTTCCCCTTGCGCGCCCGAAGCTAGTCCGGGTCGGCCCGTCCCACCGCTCCCACGAAGGTCGCCCCTGTCAGGTTCGCGCCCCAGAAGTCGGCGCCGCGCAGGTACGCGCCGTCGAGACGCGCCCCGGCCAGGTTGGCGTTGATAAGGATTGCCATGAACAGGTTCGCCCCGGTCAGGTCGGCCCCGGCCAGGTTCGCCCTCCAGAGGTATGCGCCCGACAGGTCCGCCCCCGACAGGTTCGTGCCGGCGAGGTTCGCCTCGCGGAACGAGGCGTCGCGCAGGTCGGCGCCGGAGAAATCGCGCCCGCGGAGGTCGTGCGCGGCGTAGTCCGCCCCCATGGCTTCCCCCGGCGACCGATCACGAGGGACCATCAAGGCCCCGTCGCACGTCGGACGCGCGCTGCGGGTAGCATGGTAGTGGGGTCGGGCGCTGGCATTGGCGACACGATGCCCGGACCGGTCCGGCGCACCACCAGTCGACCACGTCCCGGCCCTCATGCTGGGAGGCACCGTGATGCCCGCCATGCCGACGCCTGCCACGGCCACGATGGCCCGGCCGGTCGCGGACCGGCCCATCCTCCTCGCCCTCGACGGCAGCGACCTCGCGGGGCGAGCCATCCCCGTCGCTGCCGACCTCGCCCGAAAGCGCGGCGCGCCGCTCCTTGTCGTCCGCGCCGTCGCTCACGCCGGGCGACATGAGATCTTCGGCTTCCACTTCGAGAGCGGCATCGACGAGCATGCCGCGACCGAGGCCTACCTCGCGCGCGTCGCTGCCGAGGTGCGTGCCGGATGGCCGGGCCTGCATGTCGAGACCACCGTGCCGACAGGACCCGTCGCGCATGCCTTGGTCGCCACGATCCGGGCCTCGCGCGCGCAACTGACGGTCCTGACCACTGGCGGGCGGTCCGTCGCCGCCCGCATGCTGCGCGGAAGCGTTGCCGAGGACGTCGTCCGGGCGACTGACGATGCCACCCTCGTGCTGTGGCCGTGGGTCCTCGGCCGGATGACCGCGCTGGAACGGAGCGACGACGACGTGGTCCCGCCACCGTCGCCGGGCCTCGGGCGTCGCATCCTCGTGCCTCTCGACGGGTCCGCGCGCACGGCCCGCGTCCTCCCGGAGGCGTACCGGATGGCCCGCGCCGCCGCCGGTGAACTGGTCCTCCTGACCGCCCTTGACCTGCACCTCTACCGGCGCAAGCACGCGGCCACCATCGAGCGGACCGTTCACGAGGCCCTTGACGAGCGCGCCGCGATCATCCGCACGTCCGGCGTCAGGGCGCGGGCGATCGTGACCGTCCTCGCCGACCCGGCCGCGGCGATCGTCGAGGCCGCCGAGCGCGAGGCCTGCGACACCATCGCCATGACCACCCACGCCCGGGGACCGGTCGGTCGCTTCATCTTCGGCAGCGTCGCTAACCAAGTGGCGGGCCGGGCCGGGCGTCCCGTGCTGTTCACGCCCCCGTTGGCGGACGCCGTGGGGCACGACCTGGCGGTGGCGTACCCCGACGTGCCGGTCCCCATCCTCGACCTGGCGCAGTCACCCCACGGGCGCGCGGCCTGACGACGCGCCACGCCCCTGCATGCGGGCGCCGGGTCCCCGTTGGACCGGCACCATTCATGGGACGCCCCGACCTTGCCTGCGCCGCACCGCCGCACCGCCGCACCGCCGCACCGCCGCACCGCCGCGGACGAGCGTGACCAAGATCTGGGAGACACTCGGTAACGTGACCGTCGCGGACACCAGGGCGAGCGATCACGCGGTGGCTGCCGTGCCCGGACCGTGATCGGTCATCATTTGGGGTCCCCTCGCGAGGCGCACTCCGGTGGTGGTCGCGCGATCCTTGACGAGCCGTGATCACGGCGGGGTTTCTCTGGTGCGAGCCAGGGCGCCGCCAAGGTTAGGCATACCTAATCCAGAGGGTTTGGTACGATTAACCCTCGTGTGCGCCGGGCTATCGCACCGGTCTGCCCACTCGGAGGTACGGCGCTTCATGACCCGTTTCCCGTCACGTCTAGTGTCCCGTCGCTCCGCATTGGGGCTTGGGGGCGCCTCGGCACTGGTCCTCGCCGCCTGCGGGAACGACGCCTCGACCGTCTCCCCCCCCACCCGCCCCGCGCTGACCCCGGCGCCAAGCCTTCCGGCGGCGACGGCCACCGTGCCTGCCGTGGCGACGGCGAGCGCGATGGAAAAGGAACTGGTCATCTACTCGGCCCGCAAGGAAGCCTTGATGGCCCCGGTCGTCGAGGCCTTCGAGAAGTCAAGCGGAATCAAGACGCTCGTCAAGAGTGGCGCCACCGCCGAACTCGGTCTCTTGATCGCCCAAGAGGGCGCCGCGACGAAGGCCGACCTCTTCTTCACTACCGACGTCATCGACGCCGAAGTACTGCGCCAGAGGGGGCTCGTCGCACCCCACCAGTCCGCATTGACCGAGGCGGTGCCGGCCGAGTTCAAGGCACCGGACGGCGGGTGGACCGGCGTCATCGGCCGTAGCCGCAACCTGATCGTCAACACGAACCTGGTGAAGCCCGCCGACTACCCGACTTCGGTCTTCGATCTCACCGATGCGATGTGGAAGGGGAGGGTCGCCGGGGCCTCGTTGCGTGAGGGCGGCGTCCGCCTCTGGCTTGCCTCCCTCCTGGTACTCAAGGGCGAAGAGGCGACCACGAAGTACCTCGAGGCGCTCAAGGCGAACGGCTTGACCGTGTTGAGTGGCCACACCGAGGTGACGAATGCCGTCGCGCAGGGCGAGTTCGCCATCGGCATGGTGAACCACTACTACTTCGTGCCGAAGCGCCGGGAAGGCGCGCCGGTCGACTTGATCTATCCCGACCAAGGCCCGGACGGCATCGGAACGTTAGTCACGCCCTTGGCGGTCGCGGCGCTCAAGCACGCCCCGCACCCGCGCGCGGCGAAGGCGTTCATCGACTTCGTCCTCTCGCCGGAAGGGTCGGCGCCGATGACGACGCAGGAACAGGAGTTCCCCCTCCGCCCCGGGATCGGCTTGGGCGCGGCAGCGGTACCCGGCGTTCGCCCGATCGACCAGATCAAGCGCCCGTCGCTTGACATTGTCAAGCTCTCCGAGTCGCGCAACCGCGCCATCGAGTTGTACACGCCCCTCTTCTCGTAGCGCGTGCGGGGAGACGGGCGTCCTTGGTGTTTGGGAGGGGTTGGTCCGCGGGCATCCTTCCCCGGATGGGACGGGTGTCGTTCCCACTCGGGAGTGTTGCACGAGCCCCTCGCGCGTCCCGACCACCCCGGATCGGGCTGGTTGCCCGCGCATCGACAGCCTGACCGCGCCGTAGAATCGGCTAGCCCATCGCTCCCTGGCCGCGGCGCACGGTGGAACCGCCATGAGCAGCCCAACCCGCTTCGGCCAGATGTACGCGCCCCTGCGCGTGCCGAACTACCGCCGGTTCCTCATCGGGCAGACCATCTCCACGATGGGGTCGCTCGTCCAGATGACCGCCCAGTCGTGGGTCGTTTACGAACTCACGCACTCGTCGGCGGCGCTGGGCACCGTCGCGATGCTTGGGTCGCTCCCGCTGCTCTTCCTTAGCCCGTTCACGGGGACGTTGGCCGACCGCATCGACCGGCGAAAGCTTCTCCTTTGGACCCAGTTCATCCTCGCCGGTCTCGCCGCCGCGCTCGCCCTTCTCGTGCAGTCCGGACAGATCGAACTCTGGCACCTCTACGTCTTCGCGGTCATGACCGGTGCCGTCACCGCGCTCGATAGCCCCGCCCTGCAGGCCTTCGCCGCCGACCTCACCGGCCCGTCGCTCATCCGCCAGGCGGTGGCGCTCAACATGATGGGCTTCCAGGTCTCGCGCATGGTCGGTCCGTCGGTCGCAGGCTTGCTCGTCGGCTTCTCCGGGAGTGCGAGTGCATTTTGGGTGAACGCCGCCAGCTTCTTGGCGGTGATCCTCGCACTCTGGCGGGTGCGTTTTGCCGATGGCTACGGGTCCCGCGCGACCCGTTCCGGCGGCGCGCCGGGTGGGTCGATGGAGGCGGCGCGCCACGTCCTCGCCAACCCGACGTTCGTCAACCTCTACCTGTACCAAGTGCTGTACATGGTCGGGGCGGCCTCGACGATGACGCTCTACCCGGTCTTCGTCGGCGACACGCTCCACGCCGATGCGCGCGCCCTCGGCACGATCATCGGTGCGTGGGGGGCAGGAAATCTCGTCACCTCGTTCCTGATCCTGCCCCTGGTTCAACAGGTGCGGCGCACGGGCCTCCTTAGCGCCGCGCTGCTCGTTTGGTTCGGCCTGATGCTCATGCTCCTCTACGGGATCGCCGCGCCGGAAGTGAGTGCGTGGATCGCAGGGGCAGGCGCGCCGTTCGGCATCCCCGCGCCGGTGATCGTCGCGACCTCGTTCGTCACCTTCCTCTCGGGCGCGACCGGGCCGATCGTGCTCTCGCTCTCAAGCGGCCTGCAACAGGTGATGGCCCCGCCCGAGATGCGTGCCCGCCTCGCGGCGCTCTCGACGACGGTCACGTTCGGCACGCAACCTTTCGTCACCCTCGCGGTCGGTTACCTGGGCGACCTCTTCGGCGCGCCGACCGCGCTCCTGCTTATCGGAGCCACCGTGGCGATCGCCGTGCTGCTCCTCGTCGTGGTGCGCCCGTCCGTGCGTGCGGAGATTCTGCGCCCCCACATGGTGGTGGCGCCTATCTCTGGCGTCGGCGTGCGGGCGCGGTCGGACGCGGGTGCGCCGGCACGCGAGGCGCCCCATGAGTCCCAGGGATGACGGCGCCGCGCGGTGCGACGGCGCACACCGGTGCCGGATGGTTCGGCCTCCCGGCGGACGGTGCGCTCCGGGTCGCAGGCCTGATGATCATCGCGATTCCCGTTCTTCTCGTCGCCGCCCCCCTCGCGACGCTCGTCGCCACCGCGGCCTCGATGCCGTTGCCGGACCTCGCTCGCTCGCTTGGTCGCCTCGGTCTCCCGGCCCTCGCGGTGCAAGTCGCCTTGCTTGGCGTGTTGGCGACGGCGTGGGCCTTCGCCGCAGGTGTGCCTCTGGCGTGGCTCGCGGCCCGCACCGACCTGCCGGGGCGCAGATTCGTCCGCGTGGTCGCGCCGCTCACGCTCGCGGTTCCGCCGTACGTCCTCGCGCTCGCCTACATGGTCGTCCTTGCGCCCGGAGGGGCGTTGCACGGGGCGGTCGCCGCCGCCTTCGCCACGACGACCGCCCACGTGGCCTGGCCCCGGGCGATCTATGGCACCGGCGGCGCGGCCTTCATCCTCGGACTTGCGGGCGCCCCGTCGGTCTTTCTCCTCGTCCATGGCGCCCTCGCCCGCGCGAACCCGTCACTGGAGGACGCCGCGCGCGGTCTCGGCGCAACGCCGTTCGCCACCTTCCGCCGGGTCACGCTGCCGCTCCTGCGTGGCCCCCTCCTTGCGGGCGCGCTCCTCACCTTCGTCTACGCCTGCGTCGATTTCGGCGTCGTCTCGCTCCTGCGCGCACGGACCTTCACGACCGCGCTCTTCACCTACCTCGTCTCGGGGTACGCGCCCGCGGCGAGTGCCACGATCGCCCTCCTCCTCGTCGCCCTCCTCTGGGCCATCCTGGGCGCGCAGGCCGGCGCCGTCCGGTTCGCGGCCGGACGCGCCGCACGCACTGGCCCGCCCCCGGATAGGGCCGGCGTCCCGGCCGACATGCGCGGGCACCATGGCGCCGCCCCGCTCCGCCTCGGTGCCTGGCGGTGGCCCGCCTGCGCCTACGCCGCGCTCGTGCTGACCTTGGGGGCGGGCCTACCGGTTGCGGTGCTCGCCTCCCTCGCCGCGCGCCTCGGTCTCGGCGGTCTCCTCGCCTTCTGGGCAGCGCAGGGTGCCCACCTCTGGCATACGCTCTCGGTCGCCGGGGCGACGGCGACCATCGTCACCACCCTCGCCCTCGCCCTCGCCGCTCTGCGCGGTCGCACGCGTGGCCCCGCGCTCGCCATCGCCGCCGCGCAAGCTGGCTACGCGGTACCGGGAACCGTCCTCGGCTTGGCGGTCGTCTCGCTCGTGCCTCGCACGCCCAGTCTCGTCGACGGCACCTCGGGCACGATCGTGCTTGCGATGGTGATCCTCTTCCTGGCCCCGGCCTGCCAGGCGATGATGGCGGCGCTTGATGGCGTACCGGCGGCGCTCGTCCACGCCGCGCGCGGGCTCGGCGCGACCCCGGTGGCGGCCTTCCGGCGCGTGACGTTGCCGCTTGCAAGTCCGGCGATCGTGGCCGGATGGGCGCTCGCTTTCGGCCTCACCGCGCGGGAACTCGCCGCGACGCTGCTGCTCCGGCCGCCCGGCTACGACACGCTTGCGGTGCGCATCTGGGTGCATACCACCGACGTAGGCCCGGATGCGCGCGCCGCCGCTGCCGCCCTGCTCCTCCTCATCGTCCTCGGCGCCGTCTGGGCGTTCACGCTCTGGATTACTTCGCGTCGTGCGGGCGGTTTCGCGCCCAGGCCCGTCGCGTAGGCGTCACCCACCTCAGGTGCGCGGTGGTACGTTCTTCCGACGCGATGCCAACCGAACCGACCGACCGCTGCATCCTCACCACCGACCTCGCCGCGCGGGCCGCGGCGAAACGCCTGGTGGAAGCGGTTCGCCCGCACTTCCCGCGCGGCGTCTCGGCGCCCGCACTGCGTGCCCTGGCGACCGCGGGGTACCGCACGCTCGACTCCATCGGCGCTGCGCGCGAGGCCGACCTGCGTACGCTGCATGGCATGGGACCGGCGGCGCTCCGGATTCTCCGGGATGCCCTGGCGGCGAAGGGGGAGGCGTTCCGGCCGTGATTCCCGCCCCCTGGGCCGGCGTGGCCGAGAACGACCCCTCCACCGCACTCCCGGTGGAGGTCGCCGTCTCCGTGCGAGGCCTGGCGCGGCGCTACCCCGGTTCCGACCGCGCCGCCGTCGATGGCATCAGTCTCGACCTGCATGCCGGTGAGGTCGTCGCGCTCTTAGGGCCAAGCGGATGCGGCAAGAGTACGACGCTGCGCCTGATCGCCGGGTACGAACGGGCCGACGCCGGTGAGGTCTGGATCGGCGGGACCTGCGCCGCGACCGCGGCCCGCCCGCTCAACGGTGGCACGCCCCAGTGGATTCCGCCGGAGCACCGGGGCGTCGGCATGGTCTTTCAGGACTACGCCCTCTTCCCCCACCTGACGGTCGCCGGCAACGTGTCCTTCGGCCTGCGCCACGCCGCGCCGGCCGCGCGCGATGCCCGCGTCGCCGCCCTCCTCGCCACGGTTGGCCTTGCCGACCTTGCCGGTCGGCACCCGCACCAGTTGTCCGGCGGACAGCAACAGCGGGTGGCCCTCGCCCGGGCCCTCGCGCCCCGACCGCGCGCGATCCTGCTTGACGAACCATTCAACACGCTTGACGCGAGCCTGCGCGCTCAGGTGCGTCGGGACTTGCTTGACATCCTATCAAGCGAGGGCGTGGCCGTCCTGATGGTCACTCACGACCAGGACGAGGCGTTCGCCTGCGCCACGCGGGTCGCGGTGATGCACCGGGGCCGGATCATGCAGTCCGGATCGCCGGCGACCCTCTACAACCGCCCCACCAATCGCTTCGTCGCCGGGTTCGGTGGCGACGGCCTCTTCCTCCCGGTCGCGGTTCGCGGCGGTCGGCTCGTCTTCCCCGGCGGGTGGCCCGTGCCGTCGCTGCCGGTTGCCGATCCTGGGGCGTGGACCCATGCGGGCGACGCCACCCTCCTTGTCCGTCCGGAGGAGGTCGCCATCGAACCCGACTCGTCCGGCGACGCGGTCGTCGGTGAGGGACGCCCGCGTGGTCCCGATGTCGAGTATGACGTGCGTCCGCGGGGGGCGCCTCACGGCAACCTCCTCCTGCGTGCTCACTTCCACGCATGGCTTGCACCGGGCACTCCGGTGAGCGTCTCCCTCGCCCTGCGCCATCTTGTCCTGTTCGCCGGGGACCGTGCCGTTGCCTCCCTCTGTCTCACCGCCGCCTGCACCTGCCACTAGCGACCGTCCGCCTCGCGCACGTGCATGAGCGGGACGTGGCGCCATACGAGGTCGCGTACACTCGGGCGTCCCGCACCCCCGCACCGGAGGCATGCGCTACCCCATGGACCCGCAGACCGGTCGTTCCGCCTTCGCCGCCGGCCTGTTCATCGTGGTGACCTCGCTCATCATGCTGCCGTTCCAGGATCCGGAATCGGCGTCCTTCATCGTTACCGTCCTCACCCTCGGGTTCGGCAGCACCTTCCTCGCCGTCGTCATCTTCATGGTGCGACGGTCGCTGAAGTAGCCGGCATGCTGCCCGCGCATGGTCGAGCGTCCGTCACCCCGTGGGTGCGCGTGTCGCGTGGACCGGAAGGCGCCGCCGTTCGTGCCCGGAGGGAGTCCGACACGATGCCCTGCGCTCCGATCCGCTTGCGGGTGCTCGCTCTTGCGGCCGCGTTGGCCGGCGCATTGGCCGCGACGGGTTGCGCCGATGCGCGTTCAGCCGTGCCGACCGTTGCCCCGACGCGCCCGATTGGCGGGGCCACCGTCGTCGGCTTGCCGACGGCCGTCGTCACCCGCGACCCGTACGCCTTGCCCACCTCGACCACTTACGGCGGCATTCGCGCGACCGTCACGACCACGCCCCCGGCCACCGCCGCGCCGCCCACGGCCACCCCCGCACGGACCGCCACGCCGCACGCCGAGGCCACCCAGACGCCCGTCGCGTCGCCCGAGGAACCTGCCGAGGACGAACCCGCCGAGGACGCACCTGCCGTGGGCACACCGTCGACGGGCACGCCGTCTGCGGGAGTTCCGTCCGCGGGCACATCGACGCCCCCAGGCGCCG
>CAMBEO010000052.1 GCA_945865725.1 Thermoflexus hugenholtzii JAD2
ACGGTCGCCTCTATGCGTTGCGCGACGTGACGGGCACGGTCGAGTCGATCCCGTTGATCGCCAGTTCGGTGATGAGCAAGAAGATCGCCACGGGTGCTCGCGCGGTCGTCCTCGACGTGAAGGTGGGCGACGGGGCGTTCATGGCGACGGTCGACGCGGCGCGTGACCTTGCGCGGGCCATGGTCGACCTTGGCCGCGCGGCCGACCTGGGCGTGGTCGCCGTCCTGACCAGCATGGATGCGCCCCTCGGCGGGGCGGTCGGCAACCTGCTGGAAGTGCGCGAGGCCATCGAGACGCTTGCCGGCGCCGGATCCGGCGACCTGCGCGAGCTGTGCGTCACGCTCGGGTCGGAAGTGATGGTGGCAGGGGGCGCCGCCACGACGCTCGAAGAAGCCCGGGCACGCCTCGAGGCCACGATTATTGACGGCACGGCGCGCAAGCGGCTTCGGGATCTCGTCGCGTCCCTCGGCGGCGACGGGGGGGTCGTCGACGATCCTGACCGCCTCGAGCGAGCGCCGTACGTGATCGACGTCTTCGCCCCAATCGACGGGTTCGTCACGGCGATTCGTGCGCGTGCGGTCGGCGAGGTCGCGATGCGCCTCGGAGCCGGACGCGCTACCAAGGGCGACGTGATCGATCCGGTGGTGGGGGTCGTGTTGACCAAGGGCGTGGGTGACGCCGTCCGTGCCGGCGAGGTGATCGCGACAATCCACGCGCGCCAGGCGATCACGACGGGCGACCTGCCGGTCCGCGAGTTGCTTGAGGCTTTCGTGTTGGGGAGCGCACCAGTCACGCGTGCTCCGCTCGTGATCGACGTGGTGCGATAGCCCGACCCCGCTAGACTTTCGGCGGCGCGTCCGGTTGGCGCGACCCTTTCGCGTCAAGGACACCCATGCGCCTCGGAATCATCGGGCTACCTCAGAGCGGCAAGACGTCGCTGTTCAATGCCTTGACTGGTGGCGAGGCCCCGGTCACCGCCGGGGGGCACGGCCAGGACACCCACGTCGCCGTGGTCAAGGTGCCTGATTCTCGCCTTGATCGCCTGACGGAGATGTTCTCCCCGAAAAAGACGACACCGGCCGAGGTGCACTACCTCGACTTCCCGAGTGCGGGGTTCGGTGCGAAGGACCGCGGCGAGTCCGCGTGGGTCGGGCAGCTGCGGACGGTCGATGCCCTTGTCGTCGTCGTGCGCGCTTTCGATAACGACGCGGTGCTGTCCGACGGGCCGATCGACCCCGTCGCGTCGCTCGAGAAGGTTCACCTTGATCTCGTCGTGGCCGATCTGGCGGTGGTCGAAAGGAAGCTGACGCGCCTCGAGTCAGACATCAAGAAGACGCGCACCGCCGACCGTGGACCGGTCGAAGCGGAAACTGCCCGGTTCGAGGCATTTCAGGTGGCTCTGGAGGAGGGCAAGCCGTTGCGGGCCGTCGACCTGACGGACGACGAGTTGCGCGAGATCCGGGGCTTCCAGTTCCTTACGCTGAAGCCGACCCTTGTTGTCGTCAACGTTGGCGAGGCGCAACTCGCGGGCGCAGGAGCGATCGAGGAGCGGGTCCTGGACTCATTCCGACACCCGATGACTGCGGTCGCCTCACTCTCCGCGAAACTCGAGATGGAACTCGCGCAGTTAGACGAGACGGACGCGGCGACGTTCATGGCCGACCTTGGGGTGACCGAACTCGCGGCGGGCAAGGTGATCCGTCGGTCATATGACCTGACCGGCTTGATCTCGTTCCTGACCGCGGGCGAGGACGAGGTTCGGGCGTGGCCGATCGTGCGTGGGGAGAAGGCGCCGGGCGCTGCCGGTGTCATCCACTCCGACCTTGAACGCGGCTTCATCCGGGCCGAGGTCGTCGCGTACAGCGACCTGATGGCGGCGGGAAGCATGGCCGAGGCACGGAAGCGGGGGCACCTCCGGCAGGAGGGCAGGAACTACCCGGTGGTGGATGGCGACGTCTTGAACATCTTGTTCAGCCGCTAGCGTCCCGCAGCCCCCGGACGGCCCCCTCCATCTGCCGCAAGCGCCCCGCGTTGCGGTGGGAGAGGGGTGCTTCCCTCTCCCGCCGCAGCGGGGGAGGGACTGAGGGTGGGGGTCGTCTCCCCCTTCCCGCGCAGGGAAGCACCACCCCCACCGCGCAAGCGCATCTCGACCGCGCGGGCGTGCGCCTCAAACCCTTCGACACGCGCCAGGCGCGCGGCGACCGGCCCGACTTCCGCCAGGCGGCGTGGCGACAGGCCGATCACGCTCGTCACCTTCACGAAGTCGGTGACCGAGAGCGGTGACGCGAACCGCGCCGTCTGGCCGGTCGGCATCACGTGGCTCGGCCCCGCGACGTAGTCCCCTGCCGCTTCCGGCGAGTGCGCCCCGACGAAGACGCCGCCCGCATGGCGGACCTCACCGATCCACGTCCATGCGTCGCGCACGAGCAGGCACAGGTGTTCCGGCGCAAACTCGTTCGCGATCGCCAGCGCCGCCATGATCGACGGGACCACCACGGCTCCCCCGCGTGCCGCGATTGAGGCCCGCGCGACCGGGGCGGTCGGAAGCGACACCAGCTGGTCCTCGACGGCGGCCGCGACCTCGTTCGCGAGGTCCGCGCTCGTCGTCACGAGAATCGAGGTGGCGAGGGGGTCGTGTTCCGCTTGGGCGAGGAGGTCGGCGGCCACCTCCGTGGCGTCGGCCGAGTCGTCCGCGATGACCATCGTCTCGGTCGGGCCGGGCAACTGGTCGATGGCGACGGCGCCGTAGACCCGGCGCTTCGCGAGCACCACGAAGAGGTTGCCGGGACCGAGGACCTTGTCAACCTTCGGGATCGACGAGGTGCCGTACGCCATGGCACAGATCGCCTGGGCGCCGCCGACCTTGAAGATCCGGTGGACGCCGGCGATATCGGCCGCAACTAGCATCTCGGGGCGTTGGACGCCGTCGCGCGCCGCCGTGCAGAGGACGACCTCGCGAACTCCCGCAACGCGCGCGGGGATGGCGGTCATCAGGACGGTACTCGGGTACGCGCCTCGCCCGCCCGGGGCGTACAAGCCGACGCGGTCGATCGGGCGCACGACCTGGCCAAGGCCCTCGTCGTAGTTGATCCACGACCCGCCCGGCTGCAACCGGTGGAAGGCCTCGATCCGTGCGGCGGCGCTGCGCAGGTCCTCGACAAACTGGTGGGACACGGCGTCGTAGGCCTGGGCGACCTCCTCGCGTGTCGTCTCCAGGGGACCTTCCACGGCCTCCCCTAGGCGCGCGGCGATCTCGCGAATGGCGGCGTCGCCCCGGGCACGGACTTCCGCGCGTACCCGCTCGACAAACGCCTCGGGACTGAGGGGGATGCCAAAGACGACCGCGGTGCGCTCGCGTACCGACGTGTCCGGCTCGAGCTCGTCGATCGGGATCCGCTTGAGGATTTCTGCTGCCTCGGGGGTCCCGGCGTGGGCGATGCGGAGGATGGAAGGGATGCCCATCAGCGCGGCCATCCTGAACGGCCCCCTCCATCTGCCGCGAGCGCCCCAGCGCTGCGGCGGGAGAGGGAAGCACGGCCCCCACCATCGTTATCCGCGTATGCGGTCCCTCCCCCGCTGCGGCGGGAGAGGGAAGCACCACCGCCCGCGGACCAACGGGAGAGGGGAGAAGGATGCCCCGGCCTGACAACGCTCACGGGAGGAAAGCGGGTCGGCGGGTATTGCGAGATAAGCGCGCTCACTTCCCGAGTTCCTCGGTGAGGGCGTCGAACCGGCTCGATCGCTCGTCAAACAGGTAGCGCAGTTGCAGGACGGAGATCCCGGAACCGCCGACCGACCGGATGTGGTCGACCGCGGCCATCAGATCGCCGTACGCGACGATGACCGTCGCCGCGTACCAGTGGGTGCCGGGGCTTCCGGCAAGGCTGTCAGTCGCGGTGAAGACCCGTGCGACCGTGGGACCGGTGCGTCCGCGGGTCGCGGGGGATGCCAGGAGCCGCTGCGCGACGTCGTCTTCCGAACCAGCACGCAGGTTTGCCGTCACGGAAAAGTACCGCTGGGCCTGGCCCCGCGCCTCGATCAGTTCGAGGATGCGGCGCGTCACCTCACGCTTCTCCGCACTGGCCGCGAGGGCGCGCCGGTTGCCAATGAGACACGCCTGCGTCCGTAACACGATTGCGTGGCGCACGACCTTCAGTCGGTTCTCCTTCAGCGAGGTGCCGCTGACGGTCAACTCGACGATGACGTCAGCGAAGCCCGCCGCTGGGGCCGCTTCGACGCCGCCATCCATCGTCACGATGCTGAAGTGCGTGATGCCCTTCTCGTACAGGAAGCGCTGCGCCATCCGGGGATAGCTGGTGGCGACGCGCAGGAGTTGCCCGCGTTCGCGCAAGGCGACGGCAACGTCGGCGAGGTCGACGAGTGACGTCACGTCGATCCAGCCATCAGGCACGGCGACGACGAGGTCACCCGACGAGAACCCGAGGTCGGGATCAAGCATCACCAGATCGTCGCCCTCGATGCCGTACTCCTCCACGAAGTCGATGCCGGTGAGGCCGATGTCGAGGTCGCCGTCGGTGACCTGGGTGACGATGTCGCGGGCGCGCTGCATGAACACGGTGACGCCAGGCACGCCTGCGATGCCCGCCGAGAGCTGGCGGTCGCTCTCCTTCCGGACGCGGAGGCCGCATCCCTCGAGGAAGGAGAGCGCGGCCGGTTCGATGCGACGGCCGGACGGCACGCCCATGCGCAGGACGATGGGCGAATTCACGATTCACGCTCCGGATGGTGGCCACCGCGACCTCGAGGAATGCCAAGCGAGTCAAGCCACGCGCCGATGTTCGCCGCGGGCACGGGCACGGGTGCCGGGGGTGGGGAGCCAGTCGCGCCGTCCCCTGCAAGTGCCCGCGGGCGGCACGAACCTGGCGGGTCGTCCCCGGAGGTGACAACGACGACGGGAAAGTTGGCGCGGGCGGCATGGGTGACCGCCGCGCGGACCGCCCGGCCGCTCGTGTCGAGGGCGGTCGCGATCCCGTCGCGCCGGAGCACCGCCGCGCAGGCAATCGCGACCGGAACGTCTGCCGCGGTCGCTGGTACGACGAGGATGGTTGCGGGGGCGATTTCCGGCAACGGGCCTGCATCGGCATCGCGTGCCATCACGAGCCGCTCGATTCCGAAAGAGAAGCCCGTGGCAGGGACCGGCTGGCGACCACCCAATACGCGGACGAGGTCGTCGTACCGGCCTCCGCCACACAACTGGCGTTCGGTTCCAAGGGACTCGTGCTCGATCTCGAAGACCATCCCGGTGTAGTACTGCAAGCCCCGGCTAAGACCGAGGTCGATACGAACGCGCGCCCTGTCCAGGCCAAATGCTTCAAGGAGGTCGACGGTCTTCTCGAGTTCGGCGAGGGGTCCGGTGTCGAGGCCGTGGGCTTCAAGCAGCGCGCGTCCTGCGACGAGGGCAGCATCGGGATTGCCCCGCACCTCGCCGAGTTCGGCGATGAACGCGAGGGCACGATCGACCGAGCCATGGGACTGGTCGCCCTGCATCCGTGCTACCAGGCGAGCCGTGACGTCCTCAAGGGTGCGCCGGCCAAGGTCGCCGGGGCTTGTCCCCGCAACCAGGCGCGCCATCGCCTCCGCATCGCCCCCCGCCACCGGGAGCGATGGGGTCCCGTCAGTCACCGAGAGTGGCGGGGCGAACGCGTCGGGGTCAAGGGTCGCGAGCCGGCGGCGCACGGCGTCGATCCCATGGCGGCGCGCCTCCTCCAGGCTCTCGAGCAGGATCGCGCGACGGCGACCGGTGAGACCGAGCCTCCCGATGACGTCGGACAGGATCCCCACGTTGCCGATGGTCACGACATGGCCAGTGATGCCCAGGTCGTCGAGCGCGGCGCCCGCGAGGGCGATGACCTCGGCGTCGGCGAGCGGTCCCTCGGCGCCGAGGACCTCGACGCCGGTCTGGAAGAACTGGCGGAACCGTCCGCGAGATGGTCGCTCATAGCGGAAGACCGGTCCGCTTGCGAAAACCTTGTCCGGCAGCCGGGGAGCCGGGGCGGCGATGGCCGCGCGCACGATGCTCGCCGTCAACTCGGGCCGGAGGCAGATGCGCCGCCCTCCGAGGTCGTGGAAGGCATACAGCTTCGAGATGATCTCCAGCCCCGACTTGCGCAGGTGCAGTTCCGCGGCCTCGAGGACCGGGACATCGACGCGCCGGAAGCCGTGCGCCGCGAATCGGCGTTCGCACGTCGCGCGCACCGCGTCGAGGGCGTCAGCGCCGCGCGTACCGAGATCCTGCGTGCCGCGAACCCGCTCGATCGGTCGACGTTCCACCAGGTCTCCTCGTCCCTCCCGGTTGCCTCGGGTCGGATTGGGCATTGGGTGCGACTACGCTTGCACGGGCGCAGGCGCCCCAGAACTGTCGAGGATGATCGTTACCGGCCCGTCCCCGATCAACTGGACTTCCATGTGCGCGCCAAAGGTGCCGGTCGCGACGACCAGCCCACGAGCGCGGAGACCGTTCGCCACGGCCTCGACAAGTGGCGCGGCGAACTCTGGGGACGCGGCCGCGAGGTATGACGGACGGCGCCCGTGACCGGTGTCGGCATACAGGGTGAACTGGGAGACGACCAACGCGCCACCCCCGACATCGAGAAGCGACCGGTTCATGCGGCCCGAAGCATCATCGAACACCCGGAGTTCGGCGGCGCGTCGCGCGACCCAGGCCGCGTCGGCCTCACTATCGCCGTGCGTGACCCCGACGAGAAGGACGAGACCGGGACCGATCTCGCCAACAACGCCACCGTCAACCCGCACGGACGCGCCGACCACCCGCTGGATGACGGCGCGCATCGCGCAAGACCAGCCGGTCAGGCCGACGCCGGAGCCGGGGAGGGCGCGGACTTCTCGCGAGCGCTGGATGTCTTCTCGCCAGCACTCGCGGATTTCTCGCTTGTACTCGCAGACTTGTCCCCTACGCTCCCGGCCTTCTCGCCAGCGCTGGCTGCCTTCTCGCTCGCGGTGGACGCGGTCCCTTCGGACGACGCATCGGTCGCGGAAGTAGCACTGCCATTCGCCCCCGACGCCCGTGCGCCAGACGACGACTCGGAGGTGGTGGGACGACTGTCGTTGATGTACCAGCCTGATCCCTTGAAGACCACTCCCGCGGCGAAGAAGATCTTCCGGACGGCGCCCGAGCATTCGGGGCAGTCAGACACGGGCGTGTCGGTGAACTTCTGGACTCGCTCGAAACGGTGGCTGCATTCGTTGCAGACGTACTCGTACGTTGGCATGAGTAAGACGCGCGCTCCTCGGGTCGGTGCCCATGAAAGGCCCGCGAAGTCTAGCAATCCGGGTACGCGATTCAGTCGCGGGCGAGATGCGGTAGGTCGAGGAACAGCCCCT
The DNA here is from genome assembly GCA_945865725.1 of Thermoflexus hugenholtzii JAD2. GTDB lineage: Bacteria > Chloroflexota > UBA11872 > UBA12225 > UBA12225 > CAILQO01. Next base: position 7,363 of record CAMBEO010000052.1, read on the forward strand.
CGAGCGCGAGCCTCGGGCTGACGTTGTCGTCGAGATGCACCGCGGCCGCGGCGATCCGGGCGATGGCGCCGACGATCTCGACCGCCCCAAGGTGCGAAGCGACCCGCGCGAGGTCGTTCACCCGGTCCACGTTCGCCACGAGCATCGGGCAGCCGGCGTGCACCACCAAGGCGTCGCGCCACCATCCCGTCCAAGTGGCGAATGCGATCGCCATCACTTCCCGCGCTCGCGCGAGGTTTCGAGCATCGTCTAGGCGATCGGCGAGAGGCAGGCGCGCGAACGGCGTCGTGCCGAGGATGTCGTCGAGAAGGGCCAGATGCGCCGCCCGGCGCGAGAGGATGGCCGGATCGGCGACCGTCGAGAGGGCCCATCCGGGACGGCCAGCGGAAAGGCGCGACACGAGGTTGGCTTCATCCGTGGCGACGCCTCGTTCGACCAGTGCGTGGGCGATCTCGGCGGCTGGCACGGCCCGGAGGGCGATTTCGCGGCACCGCGAACGGATCGTCGGCAGGACGCGGTCCGCGTCGGCAGCCGTGATGACCAGGCGGGTGTCCTCCGCGGGCTCCTCGATCGTCTTCAGCATGAGGTTCGCCGCGCGCTCCTCAAGGCTCTCCGCATCGACGATGACGATGACCTTGCGCTGGGACTGGTACGGACGGATCGTTGCGATCCGGACGACCTCCTGCGCCTGCTCGATGACGATCGTCCGCCGGTCTTCCCGGCGTTCGACGATGTGCACGTCTGGATGGGCCGCGCGCGCGCCGGCGGCGCACGAGATGCATGCGCCGCATGCCCCGGCACCCGTAGGGGCATCGCACGTGACCATCGAGGCGAACGCCAATGCCAGCGTCCGCTTGCCGACCTGTTCCGGACCGGTCAGGAGGTACGCATGGGCGCCGGTGCCACCCGCTTCCCCGGAAGCGAGCCTTCGCGCCGCGGGTGCATTGCCGATGAGGCGAGCGCCGAAGGAACTCATCTCATGTAGTGACCGGCGTGAGGGTGCGCAATCACTCGTCGGCTCGAGGACTGCCGGGTCTCGCGGCCCGAGCGCAATACGACCTCGGACCCGGACGCGCCCGATCTGGCTCGAACGGCGCGGGTGGACTCGCGACGGTGAGGGCGAGTCACCGTATACGTGGTGCCGAGAGACAGAATTGAACTGTCGACACTGCGATTTTCAGTCGCATGCTCTACCAACTGAGCTATCTCGGCGCGCGACCCGTAGGGCACCGCGTGGAGCACCGGCGGTGGGCGGTGAGGGGCTCGAACCCCCGACACCGGCGGTGTAAACGCCGTGCTCTACCAGCTGAGCTAACCGCCCGGAGCCCTCCTGCGATGGAGCGATGTGGTGCCGAGGATGGGACTTGAACCCATACGGGGAATGGATACCCCACTAGGCCCTCAACCTAGCGCGTCTGCCAATTTCGCCACCCCGGCAAGCCCCGGCTAGTGTAGCAGGGACCAATGTGACCGGGCCAAGCCGCAGGAGGCGCGGTGGCCCGGTCACGCGTCGCCCGTACTAGCCCCCGAGAGCCTTCCGGAGCTTGAGCACCGGCTCCGCCTCTTTCGTGAGGATCTCCGTAATGTCCTTCCAGACGACAGACGGTGCCTCCTGCTGGACGGTGATCCGCTCCAGGCCCTTGCCGATGATCTCGTCGCCGTTCGGGATGAATACCCGCGCGGAGTCCTGGAACTTGGTCCTGGGGAGCTGGTCGAGAGCCGTCTTGAAGTTGGGCTTCAGCTTCAGGAAGTCCAGCATCTCCTTGCTGTCGATGGTGGACTTGCGAACCGGCATGTACCCGGTCTGCTGGGACCAGAAGGCCTGCGTCCGTGGGTTGGTCGAGAAGTTCAGGAACTGGAAGGCCGCGGACTGCTTCTCCTTCGAGAGGCCCGCCACCATGCTGACGCCGGCACCACCGGTCGGGCACCCGAACCCGGCTGGCCCTTCCGGCAGGAAGCCGGTCCCGACCCCGAACTTGCCGTCCGCCGCTTGCTCATGGCCGACCAGGCCACCCGTGGACCCGATCAGCGCGACGGTGACACCACCCCGGAAGTCGGCATCGACGTCCTTGGACGCCTGTGCCCAACCATCCTTGATGCTCGAGCGATAAAACTCGCCGGCCTGGACGCCCTTCGGTTCGCCGATCTGGATCTTGAAGTCCTTGTCGGAGAACGCGCCGCCGAACTGCCAGATGACGCCCTGGAAGACCCACGCGATATAGCTGGCGCTCGACGGGTGCGCGAAAACGAACTGCTTGGAATCGATCACCGACTTGAGTTTCGGCACGAAATCTTTCGTAAACTCATCCCACGTCTTAGGCGCCCGGTCAGGCAGTCCCGCCTTCTTCCATATATCCTTGTTGTAATAGAAAAGAGGCGTGCTCCGCGCGAACGGCAGGGCGTAGCTCTTGCCGCCCTGAACGTACTCATTGAAAAGTGAATCAACATAATCTTTTGCATCGACCTTTTCGCTTTTGATCAGGTCGTCCAACGGCTGAAGCGCCTTGTTGAGATAGAACTTGTACCACCAGACGTCGGAAAGCACGACAAGCTCTGGCGCCTGCTTTGCCTGCATGGCCGCCGTCAGCTTGTTCGCGGCATCGGCGTAGCTGCCCTGGAACTGGTGCTCGACGACGACATTCTTCTGGACATCGTTGAACTGCTTGACGACTTCCTCTTGCGTCTTGCCAAGGTTGCCGCCGAACGCACCCCAGTAGACGATTTTGACTGGAGCGCTTGAGGCGGCGGGCGCCCCGCTACCGCCCGTTGCCTCACCGCCGCAAGCGGCAAGCGCAGCCCCCGCGGTGATCGCTGCCGACAGGGAGATGGCTCCCCGCCGCGTGTGCCTGGTCATTTCGATCCTCCTATCAGCTTGCGTCACGACGCTACGGCCGTCGTGTGGCCGAGCATCCGGTCGCCAAGGTCACCCCTTGACGGCACCCGATGCGATCCCCTCCACCAGATGGCGTTGCACCACCAGAAACAGGGCAAGGATCGGCACGATCACGATGATCGTGCCGGCAAGGACGACCCCCCATTGGGCGGTCCCTTCCTGGCTATAGAGGAAGTACACCCCGACCGGAAGGGTCCGGGTGGTCGCCCGGCTCGTCGCGACGAGGGGCCACAGGAAGTCGTTCCATCGTGCCACGGCGGTCAACAGCACGAGCGTGGCGAGAACCGGTCGGGCGAGCGGCAGTACGACGTGCCACAACGTGGCCAAGTGGCCCGCCCCGTCGACCTTTGCCGCATCGATTACCTCGCGCGGGAGGGACAGGAAGGCCTGCCGAAGGAAGAAGGTGGCGAACGCGGATCCGATCGTCGGAAGCACGAGGCCTGGCACGGTGTTGACATAGCCCAGGGCGGCGACGGTGAGGTAGTTCGGAAGGATGGTGACCTCTTCGGGGATCATCAATGCCCCGAGGACGAAGAAGAAGGCGACGTTCCGGCCGGGGATCGGAATGAACGCGAAGGCGTAGGCGCAGAAGATGGCGTTGGCAAGCTTGGCAACCGTCCCGGCGACGGTGACGGCGAGGCTGTTGACGAACATGGCAAAGAACGGCGCCGCGTGCCAGGCGGCGAGAAAGTTCCTCCATTGGGGATCGCGAGGCGTCCAGGTCGATGGGACAAGGTAAATCTCGTTCGTCGTCTTCAGCGCACCGACAATGATCCACCAGGTCGGAAGGCCGACGGCGAGGAGAGCACATGCCAATCCGAGATATGCGCCGGTGGTTGCGATGGGGCGGGTGGATGGGCGCCAGCGCCGACCGGCTTGCGTGTCCCGCGCCCGAGGGGTGAACGCGAACGCGGGACTATTCATAGGTCACCCGCCGCTCGACCAATCGGACCTGGATGGCGGTCAGGGACAGCATGAGCAGGAACAGGATGGTCGCGTACACGGCGGCGCGGCCGGCGTTGAAGGCCACGAACGCCTCCTGGTAGACCTGATAGATCAGAGTCGTCGTGGCAATCACGGGCCCGCCGCTCGTCATCACCCTAATGACGTCGAAGGACTGGAAGCTCGCGAGGATTGCCGTGACGAGGAGGAAGAACGACACGGGCGCAAGGCCGGGCAGGGTGACGTGGCGGAAACGCTGCCACGCGTTTGCGCCATCCACGCGAGCGGCCTCGTACAACTCTTTGGAGATGCCTTGGAGGCCGGCGATGAAGATCACCGCGTCATAGCCGACACGCCTCCAGATCACCACTAGGAGGACGGCGGGCATCGCCCACGCCGGGTCGGTCAACCACCGAATCGACGGGAGGCCCAGCGGTGCCGCGAGCTGACTTACGAAACCGTAGTTCGGCGCAAGGAGGAACGTCCACACGAGGGCGACCGCGCTGCCGGGCAGGATCGCCGGCGCGAACAGGACCGCGCGAACAAGGTCGCGCCCGAGCAGCTTCTGGTTCAGCAACAGGGCTGCCGCGAGGGCAAGCGCCATCGTCACCCCGACCGAGACCACGGTGAAGGTCAACGTGTTGCCCGAGATCCGCCAGAAGGGCTTGCTGGTAAAGACGTCGATCCAGTTGCTTGCGCCTATCCAGACCGGACTGGGGGCAATCATGTCCCAGTAGGTGAACGACAGGTAGACGTTTCGGACGAGGGGCCAGTACGAGAAAAGCGCGAGCGCGAGGAAGTTGGGCGCCACGAAGAGCACGAACGCCGCGAGGTGCCTGTGGCGCGCATCCAGCTCAGGAACGATCGCTTGACGGGCGTCCCGGGCCGAAGTCATCGCGATGGTCGCCATCTCGCCGGGACAGTAGCGTCCCAGCGTTTCCGGACAGATCGGATCTGCACCGTCGGGGCGTAACCTCGCCCTACACTCGGCTCGGGACCCATGTGTCGTGGTCCTCGCGGTGTGGCCGGAGTTCCGGAGGAGACGCGAAGCTGGCCTGTCGCACGGCCACCATCCGGGCGAGAACCTCGTCAGGCCGGAGGCACGTGACGATCGTCTCGCCCGTGGTCAGGTGCAGGCGCGTGTCAGCCAAAGGCTCGATGAACTCGATCGTCGCGTCATTGATTTGGATTGGACGACGCAGACGATCTTCAATCACGATCCACATCGGTCGATTGTCGCACACGCACTGGCGGTCCAAGCCGTTGACGCCGTCCTACCGGGGGGGCTACACTCGCCGAGCGTCCCATACTATGCGGAGGACGTTGGTCCCGTGGTGCAGCGGTCTAGCATACGTCCCTGTCAAGGATGAGATCGCGGGTTCGAATCCCGTCGGGACCGCCTGACGCCGACGCCCCTCCTGCAGAGGAGGGGCGTCGGCCGTTCATCGGGAACGCGATTCGGTCGGAGGCTACCCATGACCCCGGCGAGCGGTACGGCAACGATTCGCCGTGCGGACCACGCCGACATCGACGGCATGTCCCAGGTGTTCGGGGAAGCGTTCAGCGACTATCGGATGGGCCTCGGCGTCGATGCCCCTTCGCTCGCGAGATTGTGGCGCGGCTCGTTGGCGGCGCGCGTGCCGCTCGCGACGGTTGCGACCGAGGCCTCGGGCGACGTGATCGGTTTCGCGATCGTCGTGATGCCCGGCGAGGAAGAATTCCCTCGCAGCGCCTCACCACGGGAGCGTCCGAGGTTCCATGAGGTTCTTGGGTGGCGTGGGTTGTGGCGGTTGCCCGCGACGTTTATCCCGATGGGACTGGCATTCGCCCGTCGTCGAACCCGACCGGACGAGGCGTACCTGAGTTTCCTCGCGGTCGCGCCGCGGGCGCAGGGGCGCGGCGTCGGATCCGGCTTGCTCGCCGCCATTGAATCTCAAGCGCGTCGTGCCCAGGCCGCGGGGATCCTGTTGCATACGGCGCGAAACAACGTGATGGCGCGCCGTGTCTACGGGCGCGCGGGCTACGACGTCGTCGCTACGACGCGGTCGCCATGGACTGGCCCGAACGGGATCGACGGCTACGTCGCGATGCTACGCCCGCTCTCGTAGCGCGATCTCGCACAACTACGGCGCAGGCAACTCCACGGCAGTCCACACGAATTCAAGGGTCGTGGCCACGCCGTCGAACTCGTTGCCCGCCGTCGCGGGAAACGTGACGACCAGAATGAGCGTGTCGGTCTCGGAGGGACGTAGCGCCTTGAGCGCGCCTGACGGCACTTGCCCCGAGGTACACCCGGACACGTCATCGGCTGGGACCGGGAAGTCAACGCGGATCGGCCCGCAGTAGAACGGGTTGAGGCCCGGTCGCCCGATCCCGAGGCGCAGGCCATTCGTGGCATCGGTAAAGAGCGCCGTTCCGTCCCCGGCGGTCGCGGCCGGTCGCACCATGACGCGATAGGAGAGTGCCTTCCGGGTCACGTTGGACACCGTGATCGTTCGGGTCAGGACGGTCCCGGGTGAGATGTTCGCGCCGGCGAAGATCGACATCCCGGTCTGGCCGGGAATCCCTACGCCAAACCCGATCACTCGTGGCACCGC
>CAMBEO010000053.1 GCA_945865725.1 Thermoflexus hugenholtzii JAD2
CGTGAGCTGGGGCTCCCGTTCCGGCTCATCACCAACAACTCCACTCGCACTGCCGGCGACGTCACCGCTCACCTTCGGCGGATGGACATGCCGATCGACAGTGATGACGTGCTGACATCACCAGACGCGACTGCCATGCATGTCTCGGAGACATGTGGGACGCATGCACGCGTTTTCGCCATTGGCGAGGATGGCCTCGTCCGTTCGCTGGTCGCCCACGGCCTCCACCTGACGAGGGACCCCGAACGCGCGGATGCGGTCGTTTGCGGTCTGGATCGTCGCCTGACCTATGACCGGTTGCGGCGCGCGTGCGCGGCATTGCGCCGGGGCGCGGCGTTCGTGGCGACCAACCCGGACCGCTCCCTCCCGACCGAGGCGGGATTCCTGCCGGGAAACGGCGCGACCCTCGCGTACCTTGAGGCCGCGACGGGCGTCGCGCCGGTCGTGATCGGGAAGCCTTCCCCGACGATGCTCCAGATTGCGATGGCACGAATGGGTGTCACGCCTCGCGAGACGGTCATGATCGGCGACGGGCTGGAGACCGACATCCTGGCCGGCGCTCGCGCGGGTGTAGGGACGATCCTCGTTCTCGGAGGTGTCACCAAACTGGAGGACGTCGAGACCGCCACGGCCCGGCCTGACGCCATCGCCGCCTCGATCGCAACCGTATGGCAACGTCTGGTGGCGACCCGTCCCTCGCTCTACCCTGACCGTCCGGGTGCGCCACTGCTATAGTCAGAACGATCATCGAGATCTGGCATCGACGCGATTGCCGTCGATTCTGGTCAAGGCGATACCGGTCGGGGGCTGGGCCGAAGAAGCAGCCCGAGACTCTGGTCAGCACGCAGGCGCCGGCGCATTCCCGGTGGCGAGCAGGGCTACCGGACGATTCGTGTGAGGCGCAGGCAATGCAGCGTGGTAGTGTGGTTCGGCTGATCCGTGATCGCGGTTTCGGCTTCATTCGGATGGAAAATGGTCAGGAGATCTTTTTCCATGCGACCGGCGTCGTCGGTTACACCTTCGACAACCTGACTGAGGGTCAGGCGGTCAGTTACGAGATCGGTCAGGACACTCGTGGTCGTGGCCAGCGGGCAGTCAACGTTCGCGTCGACTAGCTCCCTCTAAGGCTTAGGATTCCAAGACGGGGGTAGTCAATGACTGCCCCCGTTTTCGTTCCTCTCGCCAGAGGCCACCTCGCGCGAGGCACCGCCGAGCAAGGTTCCGGCGCGCCAGCAACCTGCCTCAGCGGTCGCCGTCGTCAAGAACGGACTTCCCCCCGGGGACTGGCCCGGCCAGGCGGTAGCCCCGGCGCTTCACCGTCACGACCGTCTCGGGCGGCGCCCCGGCCTCGGCAAGCTTTTGGCGTACCCGGCGCACGAGCGCCTCGATGTTGTTGGCACCAATCCGTCCCGAGTACTCCGGCCATACCCGTGCGGCGATCTCCGCTCGCTCGCAAATGGTCCCGGCGCGTTCGCACAAGAGCGAAAGCAACGCCAGCTCCTTCGGCGCAAGGTCGAGCGATCGACCATGCGCGAAGGCCTCGCCCGTCTCCTCGTTCACCCAGACCGGCAGTTTCGCCAACGGCTGCCGCGCGCTCGCGCCGAGCGTCGCGCTTGGATCATTGAACTGCAACACCGTCGTCGCGACCTGAATCAGGTCGCCATGCCGCAGTCGCCTTGCCCCCACGAGCGGCACGCCATTGACGAGCGTGCCGTTTCGGCTGCCGAGGTCGGCCACGGCGTATCCCCACGCGTCGCGACTGATCGAGGCGTGACGCCGGGAAGCCAAGGGTTCCGCCACGACCACGTCCGCATCGGGCGATCGCCCGATAACCGTTACCTCGCGCCCGAGAATGACCGGGCGCTGGGACGGGTCGGCGGGTTTCGCAAGGCGCGCCGGTGGGAGGGCGGTCACGTCAGGCGCCCGTGGCGCGCCGGCTCGCGAACCGGGCGGGTCGCTCACTTGCCGCGCGGGGCGAGCGGTGGCGGTGCGTCCCCGCCCGGCACGTCACCTGACGCATCGCGCCACGGCGAGTCGTTCGCGTCTCGCGAGCCATCCTCGCCGTCAGCGCCAGCGGCGCCGGGACCGCCATCCAACTCGCGGAGGCGAAGCGCAAGGTCCGCGAGCTGCGCTACTCCCGCCCCCGCGTCGCGTTCGCTGGCGAAGCCAGTCAGGGCGCGGAACACCTTGAGCAACAGCCCTCGACCGACGTTCTTGTTGTTGATCGTCAGGTCGCAGCGCACCTGGTGGTCAAGGGTCCAGCACTCCTCCTCCGTGAGCGCGACCGGCAGGGCCAGCGGCGCCACGGGCGTGCCCCGCCGTTCCTCGAACTCGAGAATGACGTACATCGCCTTCAGCAAGAGCTCCTGCCCGACCACCGCGCCTGCCTCGGCATGCGTGTGGCGAACCGTCAGGTCGATCGCCCACGCCTCTTCTTCGGTGATCTCGATGTACCGAGGCATGGACCACTCCTTCGCCGCTCGGCGGCCCGCGCGAAAAGCGTTCGCCTGTCGCGAACTCGCGCCCGTTCCCCAGAGTACCGTCGTGACGCGCGAACCCGCAAGCAGGTATGCTTGGGCGCTAGGGTTCACGGCGCGTCCCGGAAACGGGTTGGCGCGCAACGACAGTCCGGGTATCGGTTGCGAGGAAACGAACGCGAATGGTGACGCCTCAGAGCGGCGGTCGGCAAGGCCGCGTCGACGACACGAAGATCACGATGGATGGCGTCATTCGAGAGACGCTGCCGAACGCGTTCTTCACGGTCGAGCTCGATGGCGGCCACCAGGTCTTGGCGCACCTTGGCGGCAAGATGCGGAAGAACTACATTCGCGTCGGCATCGGTGACAAGGTGCAAGTGGAACTCTCGCCGTACGACCTCAAGCGCGGGCGCATCACCTGGCGCGTCCGGACCTAGAACCCGACCGACCTGCCGCCTCGTCCGATCGGGTCGAACCGCGACTCGTCCGCGCGCGGCGCGTTTTCTGTCACGTGCCCCGCGCCTTGCCGCGCCGTTGGCACCCCACCATCCCGTAAGGGGGTTCCCCGCCGATGTCCGCCCTGCTCGAGTCGCTCCTTGCCCCGGAGGCGACGCACGAAGAACCGGCCGCCGACCCGACCGCCATCCCGGACGACAGTCCGTACCGCATCGTCCTGGCGCGTCTGCGGCGCCTCGTCGAGTACCGCGAGTCCGTGACCGGGCGCCTCGCATCCGACGCGTCCGCCAGCGCAGAACTCGCGCGTGTCGCCGTGATGATCGGCGAGGTACACCGCGCCGTGTCAATGGCCCCGGAAGCGCGCGCGCTCGCCGCACGAATCGACGGCAGGGCCTAGCCGCCCCTGGGCCGGGCCCCGGCCGCGTCACACGCGAGCCGGGGCGTCCTATCGGCCCCTTACTTCATCGCCTCCTCGAGCAGCGTCTTCGCTCGCTCAAGGGTCTTGACGTCATTCGACATCACCGAGAGGCGGATGTTGTTGAGCGCGGCGTTCACCGCGTTCGCTGCCGCTCCAGTCGAGTTCCGGACCGCCTCGTCGGACTTGTCCGCCTCTTGCTGGACGTCCTTCTTCGCGGCCACGATCTTTGCCTGGTCCTTCGAGTTGACGGCGTCGATGAACGCCACGACCTTCGGGAGGAGGACCGTCGCCACCTTCTTTGGGTCGGCGGTCGCGGCAACGACCGGCGTCCCTTGGCCGGCATTTCCGGCGGGCTTCGCCGCCGCGGCGCCGGCAGCGGGCGCGGCCTTCGACGCATCCGTGCTTTCGCCGCAAGCGACAAGCGTCGCCCCTGCCGACAGAATGCCTCCGGGAACAATCCAGCCAGAGAGCATCGTGCGTCGTTTCATCGCGTGGGCCTGCCTCCGTCACGCGGCCCAAGGCCGCCCGTCCCCCCGGATCGTTGGCGAGTATAGCCCCGGCACCTTGATCGACGGCCCTTCCAGCGGACGTGCTGGTACCATCGTCAGGTTCGGTCAGCATTCCTGGCCGTGCGCGGGTCGGTGCCCGAGTGGCCAATGGGAGCAGACTGTAAATCTGTCGGCTTGACTGCCTTCGGTGGTTCGAATCCACCCCGGCCCACTGCTTGACGCGACCCCGGCCATGCCGGGGTCGCTTCGTTTTCGGCGCCAGGCGCGCCATCGCGCGCGCGCCGTCGTTCCATCCCGGGGAAGACGAGACCCGGGGTCAAGCCGGGCCGCGCCCCGCAGGAGCACGTGATGAAGGGGATCATCCTCGCCGGAGGCAAGGGCACGCGCCTGCGCCCGCTGACCTTCACCGGGGCCAAGCAGCTCGTCCCGGTCGCGAACAAGCCGGTCCTCTTCTACGCGATCGAGGACCTAGTCGAGGCAGGCATCCCGGACATCGGCATCGTCGTCCCATCCGATTTCCCGATGGGTCGCGAGCAGATCATGGGCGCCGTCGGAGACGGCTCGCGTTTCGGCGCGAGGGTGACGTACATCGACCAGGACGCTCCCAGGGGCCTCGCCCATGCCGTCGGCATCTGCCGTGACTTCGTTGGCGACGACAAGTTCGTGGTGTTCCTTGGTGACAACTTCATCCGCGAGGGTATTGCCAACACGGCCCGCGCCTTCCGTGAAGGGTCGATGAACGCGACCCTCCTCTTGCACCGCGTGCCAGACCCCCGCGGTCTCGGCGTCGCCGTCGTCGAGGACGGGCGGGTCATCGAGTTGCAGGAGAAGCCCGCCTCACCAAAGAGCGATCTCGCGATCGTCGGCATCTACTTCCTCGACCGCAACTTCTTCGAGGCGGCACGCGGTCTCGTCCCGTCGGCGCGCGGCGAACTCGAAATCACCGACGCCCTCTCCCGCCTCATCGAGATGGGGTGCGACGTTCGACCCGAGATGGTCGTCGGCTACTGGATCGATACCGGCAAGCACATCGACATGCTTGACGCGAACCGCCTAATCCTCGACACCCTCGATGCCCGCATTGACGGGGAGGTCGATGCCGAGAGCACGGTGTCGGGCAGGGTGGTGATCGAGGCGGGCGCGCGCCTCGTCCGCAGCAACGTGCGCGGGCCAGCGATCATCGGCGCCGGGGCCGTCCTGACTGACACCTTCATCGGCCCCTTCACCGCGATCGGCGACGGGTGCACGATCACGTCCAGCGAGATCGCGCATAGCATCGTCCTCGATCACTCGCGGATCGAGCACATCGATGAACGCATCGAAGACAGCCTGATCGGCAGGAATGTCGACCTGCGCCGCGCGGCGACCCGGCCGCGCGGTCACAAGTTCCTCCTCGGCGACAACTCGTCGCTCGAGTTGCAATAGCCCCGGGGCGGTCGCGGCGCCCGGGGCCTCCGTGCCGGTCAGATCTCGACGTCGATCGCCCGCCGCTCCCTCGACGACACGATTGTCGCCTCGATCAGCTCGATGTTTCGGCGCGCCTCGTCGCCCGTCACGAGTAGCGGCGTGCCGTTCCGGATCGCGTCGTGGAGATTCCCGAAGAGGTCGACCTTGGCGTCCCCTTCCTTGATTCGCACGCTTGCCTCGGCGTTCTCGACGACGCACGACTCGCCGTCGTGGCGCAATGTCGCACCCGTGCCGTAAATCAGCCATTTCGGTGGGGAGAGGTACGCCACGTCGCACTTCCCTACCGTCGCGCGGCAGCCGTCATCAAACGTGATGCGCGCCTCGAAGTAGTCGTCGGCGTCGCCCCATCGCAAGTGACGCACGTCGCCGTACACCTGCACCACCTTGTGGCCCGGGCGCAGGCTGAGCACCTGGTCGAACCAGTGGGGACCGAAGTCGAAAATCGTCCCGCCGCCCATCGTCGCGGTGACGCGCCATGCCTGGTGGAAGTCCGGCGTCCCGAACCCGACGGCCGGTCGCGCTCCGGCCGACCGGTTCTCGATCGAGATCAAGTCACCCAAGCGCCCGTCGCGCACTGCCCGCCGCACCAGGCGCACGTCATCGTCCCACCGGCGATTGTGGAAGCACGTCAGGAGGACCCCCTGGTCCCGCGCCGCCGCGACGATCTCGCGGGCTTGCGCACCGTCCATCGCGAAAGGCTTCTCCACCAGCACGTGGCGACCGGCAGCGATGGCCGCCATCGCGTGTTCGTGGTGCAGGCTCGAATGGCTCGTCACGAACACGACCTCAACCTCGTCCCCTAGGGCCGTCGCGACCTCCTCGCCTGCGCGCATCCCCAAGGCTTCCGCCGCCCCTCGCCGCGCGGGGGTCACGTCCGCCACGGCGGCGAGGCGGAACTGCGTCGGCATCCCCAGCATTACGCGCGCATGGATCTCTGCCTGCCTGCCAAACCCGATGAACCCGACGCCAACCGGCCCCGCCATCGTTCGCCTCCGAATCCATGACCGCGTCGCGGTCTCGTGCCGGTCGCCCCGACCGGGCCATGCCGTGGCGGGCGCCACCCGGTGCCCGTTGGTACGGTAATGTCGATGATGCCCGCTGGGCCCGGACGGCCTCGTCGCCGTCGGCCCCGTTCAACGCAGGCGGACGGCGAATCAGCCACGCCCGCCCGGCTCGACGTCCAACCGGCGGCGCCCCAACGTGCCGACTGGCGTCCGCCCCGCGACGAACGTCGAACGGACAGTTCGCGTCCCCAAGGGACCGGTCGAGACGCCGTCCCGGCCGACCCCCCGGCGAACGCGGTCCCGACGGAGATCGCAGGATACGTCCTTGTCCGGCAGGACGGGTCCCTCGCGTTACGCGCCGCCACGTCACCGGGGGGCGCGATCGCTCCCGGCACGGTGCCCGACGCGACCATCCCGCCCGGGTTCGCCCTCTCTCGTGGCGTGCGCCCCGGCGATGCGCTCGTTGCAACCGTCACCGGTCAGGGTCGCGGGGCGCGCGTCGTCGAAGTCTCCACGGTCGATGGCCGTTCCCCGGCCGAGGCCGCCGCCCGTCCGCGATTTGACCAGCTGACGGCAATCTACCCGACCCGACCGATCTCCCTCGTGCAACCCGGGGTCGTTACCGGGCGCGTCGTGGAGCTGTTCGCACCCATCGGCTTCGGCAGTCGCGTGCTCGTGGTATCGCCGCCGAAGGCTGGCAAGACCACCATCCTGCGCGACCTCGCCCTCGCCACCATCGCGAACCATCCGGATGCCCGTGTCATCTGCTGCCTGATCGGCGAGCGCCCCGAGGAGGCGACCGAGTTCACGCGCCTGCTTCCGCCGTTCACCTCCACCGGCACCCCGGTCGAGGTCGTCGCAACGACCTTCGACGACGCAACGTCCAAGCACGCCGCCCTCGCCGACCTGACCGCCGAGCGAGCGCGCCGGCTCGTCGAGGACGGTCACGACGTGGTCCTCCTCATCGACAGCATCACCCGCCTGGTGCGAGCGCACAACCTTGCATCGACGGGCCGCGACGCCGGTCGGACGCTCTCGGGCGGGGTCGCCGCCGGCGCCCTCGCGCCATCGCGACGCTTCTTCGGGGCAGCGCGCGCGACCGAGGAAGGGCCAAGCCTGACCGTGATCGCCTCCTGCCTGGTTGGCACGGAGTCGCGCCAGGACGACGTGGTCTACGAGGAACTGAAGGGGACCGGCAACAGCGAGATCGTGCTGAGCCGTCGCCTCGCGGAACGGCGCACCTTCCCGGCCATCGACGTGCGCGCGACCGGCACGCGGCGCGAGGAGCTCCTGATGCCTCGCGAGCGCCTCGAGGCCGTCCATCGGGCGCGCCGCGCGATCGCCGCCTTCGGCGATGGCCCGGACGCGATGGCCCGCCTCGTGGAGGCGATCCATGAGGCTTCCTCGGAGGATGACCTCCTGCGTCGCCTGGCGGGTCGACAGTCGAGCGCGCCAGCCGCCCCGCAGCGCGGGCGCGGGGGCACCATCCCGTAGCCCGCACGGCCTGACCACGGCCTGACCACGGCCTCACCCCGCAAGCCCCTTCCCGGCGCGGGAAGGGGGAGACGGGACGGCCTAACCCCCCAACCTGAAAACTTCCCGGCGCGGGAAGGGGGAGACGACCACCGCCTCCCCGGGACGGCCCCCACCCTCAATCCCTCCCCCGCTGCGGCGGGAGAGGGAAGCACCACCACCCCTCCCCCCAAGCTGAAAACTTCACGGCCGGGAAGGGGGAGACGGTCAGTGCCGGAAGTGGCGGATGCCGGTCGTGACGAGCGCGACGCCATGGCGCCCGGCCATCTCCGCCGCCGCGCCATCCTTCCGCCCGCCACCCGGGTGCGCGATCGCCGTTGCCCCCGCAAGCGCCGCGGCCTCGACGGCGTCGGGGTCCGCAAAGAACCCGTCGGTCGCCATGACCGTGCCGGCGAGGGGACGACCATCCCGCGCCGGGTCGCTACCGCCATGGTCACCGCCGGCCGTACGGGCCGCGATCCGACTGGCGCTGAGGACGCTGTCCAGGCGGCTCCCCTGTCCCGCCCCGACCGCCCGGACCGCCCCGTCCCGGACGAAGACGCTCGCGTTCGATCGCGCGTGCTTGACGACCCGCCACGCGATGCGAAGGTCCTCCAGCTCCGCGGGGGTCGGATCCCGGCCCGCGGCGGTCGTGAACGTGACCGAATCGGCCGTCACCGAGTCTCGCGTCTGGGCGAGGAACCCGCCGGCCACCGGGCGGACGTGCCAGGCGAGTGCTGGCAAGCGCGCGTCACCGTCGGCCGCTGGCACGCTGAAGACGCGGGTCTGCCGGCGGGCGAAGGCACGCAACGCCTCGTCGGCGTACCCGGGTGCGACCATCACCCAGAAGAGCGTCCCGCCCATCGCACGCGCCATCGCGCCATCGACGATCCGGTTCGCCGCGACGACGCCCCCGAAGGCCGACAACGGGTCGCCGGCGAACGCACGCCGGTACGCCTCCTCGATCGTCGCCCCCGTGCCGACGCCGCAGGGATTGTTGTGCTTCACGATCGCAACCGCCGGTCCAGGGAAGTCGGCGACGATCGCGCGGGCACAGTCGAGGTCGAGGAGGTTGTTGTACGACGGCGCGTCGCCCGAGTGTTGCACCAGGTCGGCAAGGCCGGGACCGGTCAGGCGAGGGTCAGCAAGGCGGTACAGCGCCGCCTCCTGGTGCGGATTTTCCCCGTACGACAGCGTGCGGACCCGCTCGAGCGGGAGCGCCATCGCGGGCGGGAACGGGTCGCCCGATACCGCCGCGAGGTACGCGGTGATCGTCGCGTCGTAGCGTGCGACATGCGCGAAGGCGGCCTGCGCAAGGCGGGCGCGCGCCGGCAGGGGGATGCCTCCCTCGCGCAGGGCCTCCAATGTCGGACCGTACGCCGTTGGCTCGACCAGGACTACCACGTCGGCGAAGTTCTTGGCGGCCGCGCGGATCATCGCCGGACCGCCGATGTCGATCTGGTCGGCCGCCGACGCCACGTCGTCTCGCATCGCCTCGCCGAGGGGGGCCGGTGGCAGGTCGGCAGCGGAGATCGCCGCCACGAACGGGTACAGGTTGCAGGCGACGAGGTCGATGGCCGTGATCCCCCGGGCATGGAGGTCCTCGCGGTCAGCGGCATGATCGCGCCGGGCGAGGATCCCGCCGTGGATCGCCGGGTGCAGCGACTTGACGCGCCCGCCAAGCATTTCCGGCGCGCCGGTCACGTCGGCGACCTGCCGTACCGGGATCCCGGCCGCGGCGATCGCGGTGGCCGTCTGTCCAGTCGAGACGAGGTCCCATCCCAGATCGTGCAGGCCGCGCGCGAACGCGACGATTCCGTCCTTGTCCCAGACGCTCAAGAGTGCGCGCACGCGTTCGCCCCGATCCCTGATGATTGCGGCGCGGAAGCCACGACGCCTGCCCGAGGGTACCCCGCCCCGGGCGAGATTCCGCCCCGACTCGGCGGATCGGAAACGCCAAACGATGCTTCGGCTCCACGACGACACCCCCGGCCTGCCCTCTGGCGAGGTGCCCCGCGAAGCCGTGTACGCGAACCTGCGCTTCGGTGACCGCGCGCCCGCCGACCGTCCATACGTCGTCGTCAACATGGTCGCGACGATCGACGGGAAGGTCGTGATCGGAGGTCCCGGCACCACCCGGCTGATCGGGAGCCGCACCGACCACTACCTCATGACGCGGATCGACGGGCAATGCGACGCCGTCCTGTTCGGCGCCAACCTCCTGCGCGAGGACGATCCTCGCTACCCGTTCCACGACGAGGCACGCCGGGCGCGCCGGGTCGCGAGGGGCGTCCGTCCGGAACCCCTATGGGTTGGCGTGACGTCACGCGCCGCATTTCCTCGCGTGCCCCGCATGTTCGAGGGCGGAGCGGCGCGAACCGTCCTATTTGCCGGGTCCGGCATCGCACCTCACGACCGGGCGACGTACGGCGCCGCGACGACCCTGGTTGTCGCCGACGGCCCCGAGGTGTCCCTTCCCGAGATGCTTCGCGTCCTGCGCGACGACTTCGGCGTGCGTTCCGCGTGTTGCCTCGGGGGCCCGGCCCTCAACGCCGGCATGCTCCGTGCCGGCCTTGTCGACGAGGTGTTCTGCACGATCGCGCCAAAGGTCCACAACGGGCAGCGAGGCACCACGATGTTCGAGGGCGAACCGTTCCCCGTGGATGCGCTGCCCCGTTTCGACCTGGCCGCCGTCCACGCCGATGACGGCGAGGTGTACCTGCGCTACCGGGTCCGTCGCGCACCGTGATAACCCGGCGCGGGAGGCGCCCTGTGCTACACTGCGACCGCGCTTGGGCACATAGCTC
The DNA here is from genome assembly GCA_945865725.1 of Thermoflexus hugenholtzii JAD2. Taxonomy (GTDB): domain Bacteria; phylum Chloroflexota; class UBA11872; order UBA12225; family UBA12225; genus CAILQO01. Next base: position 10,651 of record CAMBEO010000053.1, read on the forward strand.
AGTTGGTTAGAGCGTACGGTTCACATCCGTAAGGTCCGGGGTTCGAGTCCCTGTGTGCCCACCCCCCCCTTCTGCCGCAAGCGCCCCGCCCCGCCCAAGCGAGGCCCCCACCGGGCGCATCCTGGTCGGCACCCAGGGCTTCGGTTATGACGCCTGGGAGGGCCTCGTCTATCCGCGGGGCCTCCGGCCCGTCGACCGTCTCGCCACGTACGCGCGGGCCTTCCCCGTGGTCGAGCTTGACCGCACGTTCTATGGCTTGCCTCGGCGCGCGGAAGTGGACCGATGGGTGGCCACTACGCCGCCCGGCTTCCTGTTCACCGCCAAGGCGCCCCGGGTTGCCACGCACGACCTTCGCTTGCGCGGGCCGGAGGCGGTCCGCCATGTCGCGGACCTGGTCGGGGCCCTCGACCCGCTCGGTGACCGCCTCGCCGCGATCCTTCTCCAGATGGGTCCCGGTTTCCGCTACCCGCTTGACTTCGCGGCTCTCGATGACGCCCTCGATGCATTACCCGGCATCGTTCCCCGAACCACGCGAATCGCCGTCGAGTTCCGCCATCCGTCATGGCTTGACGCTCCCGGGATCGAGGACCGCCTCCGCGGGGCGGGCGTCGCCTGGGTGTGGAACGACTGGTCCCCGGGAGCGAACCCCTGGGCGCCGATGCCTCGCGCCATCGACGACCCGAGAGCGTTCCGCTCGACGGCCGACCACGCCTACGTTCGGTTGACAGGCGACCACGACCTCGAGGTCGACTTTCGCAATGTGATCATCGACCGGGGCGCAGACATGCGGCGGTGGGCCGACTTGATCCGGCAATGGCAGGAGGCGCAGGCGCGCGCCGGGCGCGGGGGCGACGCCTTCGTCTTCCTGAACAACCACTATTCCGGTAGCAGTCCGCGGACTGCCGGGGCCTTGCGTCAGGTCCTGGGACTACCCGACCTGGTCCTCGAGGGGGATGGCTTCGCGCCTTCAGCGCGAATGGGCTCGTCCGCGATCAGGCTTCCCGGCTTGTAGCGTCCCGGCAGGTGGTGGCGGGGCCATACCCGACCTGTCACAATGCCACCATGCCAATCCGCATCCGGGACCGGTCGACCGCCGCCAACATCTCGCGGTCACGCACGTCGGCGCAGCCGACGGCGACCCGACCCGGTGGCGCTGGCCCAGCTTCGTTTGCCGACGCCCTCGCGTCGGTCCAGCGATCCGCCGCCCAGCAAGACCTCGACCGCCTGTACCTGGATGTCGAGGAACAGGGACGGCGCCTCCTCGAGGACCCGACGCCGGACGGCCTGACCCGCTACCGTGGCGCCATCCGTGGATTCATCGCGCATGTCGTGAAGAATGGCCTCAAGCTTAGGTCCGCGGTTACCCAACGCGAGTTGCACCAGGTCATCGACAAGATCGACGAGGACCTTCTCGCGATGGCCGACGGCCTGATCGCGAAGGAAAAGCCGCTGCTCGACCTGGCCGAAAAGGTCGGCTTGATCAACGGCATGCTTCTCGACATGAAGGCCTGACCTGCAAGTAAGCCCCCTTCCATCAGTCGCAAGCGCCCCGCGCTGCGGCGGGAGAGGGGGAAGCACTGGCCGGCCCCAACCATAGTTACCCGAATACTCGGTCCCTCCCCCGCTGCGCCGGGAGAGGGAAGCACCGCCCCCTGCCTCGTCGTCCTACTTGCCTTCCTGGCGAGCAAATCCTGGCGCGTCCACCGGCGAGTCACCCGGTACGCCCTTCTCGACGATGACGAACGTTGCCCCGCCGATGTAGAAGTACCCCGGGGGATCGCCACCGAACAAGTCGAAGTGGCGCGACGCCGGAGGCAGCTCGACGACAAGACGTCCCTCGCCGTTCGGCGTCAGGGGCGTCTCGTTGCCCACGCCATCGACCAGCACCGCCGAGGTTCCCGCTGCCTTGAGGGCAACCGACGCGGCCACGTCCGTGCCGTTCCATACGACCGACGCGCGCGCGTCACCCTTGTGGAACACCGCGAGGTGCTGCGCCCACTCGTACCGTGACGCGTACTGGGCGTTCTTCTTCGGGTCCGGACGTTTTTTGATGTGCAATTCAGACCGCTGCGCGCCCGCGACGTGCCGCCCGACCACCTGGTAGGCCGCGTAGGCCGGCCGGGCCCGCGACACGTCGGCGTTCAACATGTCCGGGTGAAAGCGCACGAGACCCCACAACTCGTCCGGCACCGGGTACGGGTCATCCTGCAGTGCCTGGAAGAAGACCTTGTCGTAGCCGGCCGCAAAGGCGAGGGCGTGCGCCTGCAACACGTAGTCCGCCTGCTCGGCCATCGTGATCCGGAAGCCGTCCTCGCGCGCCTTCGGGTCCCACCCCGGCACGATGTCGTCGTACGCCATCGCGTTGATCTCGGTCAGCCAGATCGGCTTGGTGCCAGCACCCATCGCCTCGAGCCGCGCCCGGAACCCGGTCCGGTCCGCTGGTTCCGCCGCGAGGTCCACCCCGCCGTGGTAGCGGTCCCACAAGTCATGGGGGTTCCGGTACAGGTTCAGCGCGACCACGTCAAAGACATCGGCACCCTTCGCCTTCACGACGGAGGCAAACTCGTCGAACCACGGAAGGCTTTCTCCTCCGGCCGCCTCCTTGTCCTTGAAGTACGAGTACGGCGACGTGACGATTCTTGCGACCGGGTTCGCTCGCTTGGCCGCCTCTGACGCGACTGCCAGCAACTGGTAGTAGTCCCCAACCGTCCCTGCCCACGTGTTGTAGACGGCATTACTGCCGGTGGCCGGGATCTCGACCTCGTTCCAGATCTCGAAGACGTCCATCGCGCCCGCGTACTGCTTCGCGAGCTGGTACATGAACGCGCCCCACGTGTTGGCCGGGTTCGGCTCGTCGTCGATGAAGACCGGTTCGTACAGGCCCCGAGGCACGGACGTCCCCGGCTTCAGTCCCGGCGTCTCGGCCGCCCATTCCGGCGTGCCGAGAACCATCGCCGCGACCTTCATCCCCGCGGCGACCTGCGCGTCGAGGATGTTCGCGCCATCGCTTCCGGTGAAGTAGAA
>CAMBEO010000054.1 GCA_945865725.1 Thermoflexus hugenholtzii JAD2
CCGGCCCACGCCGCCCGGCTCCCGGACCGGGTCTCCACGGGGAACGCGGGCGTCGCCGGGGCGCGATGGGCGAAGCACGCAAGGATCTCGCTGGCAAGCGAAGGTCCGGCGTCGGCGGTCGTCCACGTCTGGTCGATCCGGCCGGAACGGCCAAGGACGCCAACCCGGTCGCCGAGGGCGATGGCCTCCGCCAGGTCGTGGGTCACGATGACGACGGTCAGCCGCCATTCGCGGACCACGGCACGCAACCATCCACGCAAGTCGCCTCGCGTCGCCGGGTCGAGCGCGCCGAACGGCTCGTCAAGCAGGAGGATTGAGGGGCGAACGGCGACCGCACGCGCGATGCTCGCCCGCTGCGCCTGCCCGCCCGAGAGTTCCGAGGGGTACGAGTCGCGAACCGGTCCCAGGTCGAGGCGCTCGAGGAGGTCGGCGACGTCGGGCAGGCCGTCGCGCCGGTTCGCGCGGTAGCGACGACCCAGCGAGACGTTCTCCGTGACGGTCAGCCACGGCAGGAGGAGCGGTTCCTGGAACGCCATGCCCGGTTGCCCGACAAACCGCCTCTCCGCCGACGACGGGTCCGGCGTATCAAGAACCTCGATGCGCCCGGCATCGAGGCGTTCGAGGCCGGCGATCACGCGCAGGAGGGACGACTTCCCGTTGCCGCTCGATCCCACCAATGCGAACGTCTCGCCGTGCGCGACCTCCAGGTCGAGACCGTCGAGGACGGGGCGTGGCTGGAGCGGGTACCGCAAGGTCGCCCCGGTCACTCGGAGAGCGAGAGTTCCCACCGCAACTGTCCTTCCGTCGGGGCCTGGACTGGCAGGAACGCGGACTCGCGCAACCGCCGCGCGGTCCCGGCCGAGGCGACGAACGATCGACCGCCGATCACCTTCGATTCCAAGGCGACCGCCTCCGTCGCCAGTCGCGCGGCGTCGAGCCGTCGAGCGACGACCTCGCGCACCGGCGTACCCGCGCCACGGCAGGCAAGGTCGCGGGTGAGGGGCACCACCGCGTCCGTGTAGGCGTCTTCCGCACGGGCAAGGTCGGCGGCAAAGGTGCGGGTTGCCGGGGAGGTGGTCCGGGCGAGGGCCTCGCCGGCCTCGTCCAGCGACCGCCGCGCGAGGCCGAGGGCGAAGCATGACTGGAGCAGCAGGAACGGCGCGCGCACCGCCGTGATGAACTCCCGCAAGTTGGATGCCAGCACGTGATCACCGGGGACCCGGACCGCCTCGAGGCGGACCGACGAACTGCCGGTCGCGCCGAGTGCGAGCAGTTCGGGGTACGGATCGACCTGCAGGCCCGCCGTGCGCCCGGGGATGGCCACGAGGATGGGACGCCCGCCCCCGGCGTGCATCGCGCCGGTGACGAGGAGGCAATCCGGCGGGAACAGGTTCGAGGCCCACCGGAGGCGCCCGTCGAGGACGACGTCGCCCCCATGCTCCTCGCGCCAGGTGACGGGTAGGGGCGTGCCAGCAACGACGTGCGCGATCGCCGGGGCCAAGGCGGTCGACCCGATGAGGTCGCCTCGCCGCGTCGCCGGGAGGAGCGCCTGGTCGAGACCGGGGCGCGCGTGGGCGGCGTCCGCAAGGTACTCGATCACCATCCGGTGGCACCAGAGCGGGAAGGCGACGGAGAGGTCGACCCAGGCCGCCGATGCGATCACCTGGCCGACGAAGCTCAGGTCGCGGGCAGGGCGGTCGCCCGGTTGGCCGGCGGCGGCCAAGCGCGCGTCGACCCAGCTACTCAGGCCGACGACGACCTCGCGGCCGACCGGCCGTCCGGGACCGGCCGCGTCGCGCGCGGCGATGCCGGGGGCGAGCCGCTCCTCCACGGCCGCGTGATCAGACCCGGGGAGGAGCAGTCGCGGGACCGCTCCCGGGACCGGGTCCGGTCGGCGAGGCCCGGTTTCAACCGCGACCATGCGCCACCCCTTCGCGGACCGGGTCGTCGAGCGAGGCGAGGCGGGTAACCGGCGCGCCGACGATCTCGCGCGCGTGGCGCACGGCGGCGGCGTCCGGCGCGTGATAGAAGCAGAGGCAGCGGGTCATGTCCTCGCAGACGTAGGTGCGAAGGAACTGCACTTCCGGCACCTGCGCGTAGAGTGGCGACCGCTCGCGCTTGCGCGCCAGGTACGCGTCCATCGTCAGGCCGGAGGGGAAGTCCCACTCGACCAGGAAGTTGGCCTCGGCGCGATCCCTCGCCGCCTTCACGTCTGCCAGTTCCGCGCCGACAAGGCGGACGAGGGAGATGCCCGGCGGCGCGATCTCCGCCGCCTCCAGGCCGGCTGCCAGTACGGCCTCGTCCTCGTGCTCGACGACGACGAAGGCGGTGCGACGGTCACCAGGGACCTGGGACTCGATGACCTCGCCCCCGGCGCTTGAGGTCGCGGCGGCCACGCGGTCCAGGAGTTCGGTCACGGCCTCGCGGGTCGGCGCCGGCGTGCGGTACTGCAGGAGGAAGAGGCTCATCGCGGTGGTCGCTCCCAAACTTGAATTGTTGATGAAATCAGTCCACGTAGTTTACAACCTCGGGATGATACGAGGGCGGCGCCATCGTGTCAACCGCGCTCGAGGCCGGTCGCGGGCGCCACAGCACGCCGACGTCAACTACCATGCGCGGGGCACGCGCCCCTCGTCGCCGGCAGGCATCGACGGGGGGCCGCGACGTGCCACCGGACGCGGTCCGGGCGCGGGAGCGAGCGGGGACGATGGCAGGGACGAGCGGGGCGGGAACGTCCGTCCCCGGAGACGGAACCGGGGACCAGGCCGGCACCGCCGTGTCCGGCAGGCCTGGCGAACTCACCGGCTACGCCGTCCCGGTCCCGGCGGTCCACGTCCCCGGGTCGGCCACCGACCTTGATTCCGAGGTCGCCGGACTTGACGAGGCCCTCGCGAAGCCGGGAACCGGCGCGGCGCGCCAGGCACGCCTCGCGGCCGACCTCGCCAACCGGCTTGCCGACCGGTTCCTCGCCCGCGGCGACCGCGCCGACCTCGACCGGGCAATCGCCCTTGCCGAGGGTGGGATCGACGCGTCGCCGGATGACCCGCTCGGACAGGTCATCGCGCGCACCAACCTGGCCGGCCTGCTTGGCGAGCGGTACCGGGTTGACGACGACCTCATCGACCTCGACCGCGCGGCGGTCCTGCAACGGGAGGCGCTCGAGGCAATCGGCGAGGGGCACCCGCTGTGGGCCATCCTCGCGTCAAACCTCTCCGCCACGCTCGACCTGCGCCACTTGGGGTCAGGCACCCCCGCCGACCTTGACGAGGCAGTGGCGCACGCCGAAGGGGCGCTGGCACTCACGCCGGAGGGTGACCCGGCGCACGCCACGCGAGCGGATGCCCTCTCGGCACTGCACGCGCGCCGGCATGCGATCGGGGGCGACGACGGCGACCGCGCCCTCGCCCTCGCCTTGCGGGAGTCGGTCGCCCGCCTGACCCCGGAAGGCGACCCCGCACGTGCAGCGCGCCTTGGCGCCCTCGCGGCGTCGCTGGTCGCGTCGCCCCGGGGACCCGTCGCCCTTGGTGACCTCGATCGCGCCGTCGACCTTGCCGCAGTTGCGCGGGACTTGGTGCCTGAGGGCGACCCGCGTCGGGCCGCGCGCCTGGCAGGACTGGCCGAAGCGCACATCGCCAGATTCGCGACCGCAGGGAAGGCGGTCGACCTTGATGACGCGATCGCCCACGCGGAGGAGGCAATCCAGGGCGGAGTGCCGGCCATCATGCGGGCAACGACGGTCGCGACCCTCGCCACGGCGCTCGTGGCGCGGGCGCGGGGGCGCGGGCCGCTCTCGGACCTCCAAAGGGCTCATTCGCTCGCGACGGGCGAGATCACCTCGCTGCCGGCGTGGCACCCGACCCGGCGCGACCTCCACGCGACGGTCGGCGATGCCGTCTTCGCCTGGTTCGAGGCGACCGGGTCGATCGAAGCACTTGATGGCGCGATCACGGCGCGACAGGCGTCGCTTGACGCCACCCCGAGGACGCACCCCGACCACGGGCGGCGATCCGCGGCGCTCGCGACCGCCTTCCTTGCCCGTCACGCCGAGACCGGTGACGCCGCCGACCTTGACCGGGCGATTGCCCAGGCGCGGCGCGGCGTGGAGGCGACGACCGACGAGGGACCGCGACGCGCGGCGTGCCTCGTCGCGATGGCCGCCGTCCTCGGCGCGCGTCACGAGGCGAGAGGCGTCCTTGCGGACGCCGAACGCGCGGTCGCCTTCCGCGACGAGGCACTGGCGATGGTTCCGCGTGGCGCCCCTGACCGGCCCGCAATCCTTCGGGGCCTCGCGCAAGCCCTCGCCGACCGCTACGCGGCCCGAGGTGGGGTCGACGACCTCGACCGGGCGATCGACCTCGCCCGGCTGGCATGGGATTCGATCGCCGGGCACGCCTGCCCGCAGGTCCCCGATGCCGCCTGGACGCTGGCGTGGCTCCTGCGCGAACGCGACCGAACGCAGGGGTTCGCCGGAAGCCGGGGCGAGCAGCGGGTCGTGTTGCGCCACGCCCTTGGCGCCGCCGAGTCGCTCGCCGGGGAACTTGGGGCCATCGACCCGGGTCTGCGCGAGGCCACCCGCCAACGGTTCCGGCATCTCGGCGCGTGGTTGCGCGAGGCACTGGCACCGCTCGCGCCCCGCGTCGCTTCCGGAGGCCGGAGGGTCGAGCGGCTCGACCTCGCGCGCCAGGCAAGAGAGGTCGCCCGGGCGTGGGGCCTGGACAATGCCTGAAGACGCCGCAGCGCCACCGCGTCAGCATGCGGCGCTCGCGCCCGACCTTGCCTCGTCCGGGATGCCGGGCGACACCCACCCGTGGAGGTGCCCATGAAGATCCGTGACGTGCGTGCGATCCCCGTGTTCGTCGGTCGCCGCCACCAACTCGTCGTCAAGATCGAGACGGACGAGGGCATCCACGGGTGGGGCGAGTCGGGCCTGTCGTTCCGCGAGCTCGCGGTCGTCGGCGCCATCCGCCACTACCGCGAGCTCCTGATCGGGAAGGACCCGTTCCGCATCGGCGCGATCTGGCAGGACCTCTACCGGAGCCAGTACTTCGAGGGCGGGCGCGTCCTCACCGCCGCGATCTCGGCGATCGACATCGCCTTGTACGACCTCAAAGGCAAGGCCCTCGGCGTCCCCGTCTACGAGTTGCTCGGCGGCAAGCACCGCGATTTCGTCCCGCTGTTCGCGACCATCGGCCGACCGGTGGGGCCTGAGATGATCGACGGCGCGCACGAACTCATCGCCGCGGGGTGGACGGCGATCCGGACCGGGATGCACGCTCCCCGTGAGGTCAACGCCGCCGGCGAGGGCGTGTTCGAACCGTGGGAGAGCGTCGGAGAGACCGCGCACTGGTTGAACAAGCTGCGCGAGGCAGTCGGCCATCGCGCCGTCCTCGGCATCGACTACCACCACCGCCTGTCGGTCGCCGAGGCAGCCTCGTTCTGCCAGAAACTGGGTCGCGACACCCTCGACTTCCTCGAGGAACCGATCCGGGACGAGACGCCCGAGGCATACGAGGCCCTGCGAAGGATGACCCACGTGCCGTTCGCGATCGGCGAGGAGTTCGCCTCGAAGTGGCAGTTCCTGCCTTACATCGAACGGGGGATTGCGCAATACGCGCGCGTCGACGTCTGCAACGTCGGTGGACTGACCGAGGCGATGAAGGTGGCCGGGTCGGCGGAAGCGCACTACGTGGACCTCATGCCGCACAACCCCCTCGGCCCGATCTGCTCCGCCGCCACCGCGCACCTCTGCGCCGCCATCCCGAACGTCTCGTTCATGGAGATACGCGAGTCGCCGACCGAACACACCGGCTTCTATGACGAGCGCCTGTTCCCGGTCCAGTTGCGCCTGGACGGGCCTCGCCTCTGGCTTTCGGACCGGCCGGGCCTCGGGGTCGAGTTCGACGAGGATGCGGCCGGCCACGCGGAGTTCGCGCCGGACCTCGCCTCGGAACGGCAACACTACCTGCGCCGTCGAGACGGGTCGATCACGAACTGGTAGAGGTAGCGCCGGCCACGCATCGGGGGCCGATCGAGAGACTGCCTTCGATTTAAATGGGGCCATCGCGATGGAGCCGCCGCGGCCCGGGACCATCAGGTGACGGACCTCCCGGGCGACCACCTCGCTGGCATCCGTCATCATGGTTGTCGCCAGATGGCGGACCGCGGCGACGGTGGCGAGAGCACCATTTCTGGCGCGTGCTTTACATTCGCTACGCGGCTTGTGCAGTTCACGTAAAGCAAGACCAGGACACGTATCCGGTTTGGACGCGTGCGCGCCTAGGGTCGCCGTCACGGCGCGGCGCGTAGGGTCGGGCGGGGGCACGCAAGGGGGAAACCCGCAACCTCGTACGTACCGTGTTCTATACATGCTTGGCGACCGTCAAACGCGCTATCCTTGGCGGAGGCGCCCCTCCGCGGGCGAACTCAGGAGGGATCCCCATGACGACGCGCGACCATGCCCACGAACCCGGCAGGCAGGGCGCCGGCCACGGGGACCACGCCGGCCACGGGGGCCACGGGGACCACGCCGGCCACGGAGGCCACGCCGGCCACGGGCGTATCGAACGCCTGCTATCGGACGAACGAGCGCGGTCGATGCCCCCGGACGCGACGCTCCGGTTGGCAGGCGTCACGCCGGGCATGATGGTCGTCGACCTTGGGTGCGGCCCCGGCTTCCTCACGATCCCCGCGCGCCACATCGTCGGCCCTTCCGGCCGGGTGATCGCGGTCGACGTGCAACCCGAGATGCTCGACCACCTGCGCGGGCGCCTCGCGGCGGCGGCGATCGACGACGTCGAGGTCATCCTCGCGACCGACGAACACGTGCCGGTCGCCGACGGCGTCGCGGACGTGGTGCTCTGCGCCCTCGTCCTGCACGAGGTCGACGACCCGGCAGGCTTCCTCGCCGGGTGCGCACGCCTGGCGAAGCGCGACGGCATCGTGGCGGTCATCGAGATCCACCACGAGGACGTCCCCGGCGGTCCCCCAGTCGCGCACCGGATCTCGGCGCCCGCGATCCTCGACCTCGCCGGGCGGGCAGGTCTCAACCGCCACGAAGTGGTTCGCCTTAACGAAGACCGCGTCCTCGTCCGGCTCGGGCGCGGCGCCGACTGACGCACCGTCGGTTCACGGACGCCCATGATCACCCGCCGGGAACTCCCGTGCCGTCGCCGCCCGTGCCTCGTCGCGCGGATCGACCGCTCGGACGGTGCCGGCTTCCACGGCGCCTGCCAATCGACCCGCCAACGTTTCCGATTATTCGTCTAATCGGAAACGATCGGCGTCCGCGACCGGCCCGCACCTGATAGCGTTCAGGAACACGCGCACGTCGCGCGCCCCACGCGCGGGAGGAAGGACCCGCCCCACCATGACGACGCGCCACCGTTTGACTCCCCGCCGACACGTGGCGATCCTCGGGCTTGCCGGGGCGATGCCCCTCGCCTTCCTCGTCGCTTGCGGGGGCGACGCACCGGCGACGGTCCCGGCCGCCACGCCGACACGCGCGACGCCGACCCCGGCGATGGTCCCGACGGCCTCCGCGCCAGGCACGCCAGCGACAACGGGCGCGGCGCTCGCCCCGGCAATCGCGACGTCGTTCATCATCGACCAGGCGCGGTCCGTGGCGAGGTTCCGCGTAAACGAGCAACTCGCCGGGCGCGACCTCGCTTCCGATGCCGTCGGCACCTCCAAGGGCGTGACCGGCACGCTCGCGTTCACGCCCGCCGGGACCATCGACGCCACGCGATCGAAGGTGTCGGTCGACCTCAATGCCCTGCAGTCTGACTCCGGGATGCGCGACGCCTTCATCAAGCGCGCCACCCTGGAGGTGTCGAAGTTCGCGATGGCGGAGTTCGTGCCTGCGCGTGCCGAGGGCTTGCCGTCACCCCTGCCCGCGACCGGCGCCGCATCGTTCAAGCTTTTCGGCACCCTGACCGTCCATGGCGTCGCGAAGCAAGTGGCGTGGGATGTCACGGCGACGCGCGACGGCCGGTCGCTCACCGGCGATGCGACGACCACGGTGACGTTCGGCGACTTCGGCATGTCCCCGCCGAGGGCCGGGGCCGTGGTTTCCGTCAAGGATGAGATCCGGCTCGAGATCCGGGTCGTCGCGACCGAGGAATAGCGATCCGCATCCCCTCAGGGGCAATGGTCGGCCGATCGATCATCGGCGAGCCATCCCGGTCGCGAGCCCGCCTTGCGACCGGGCGACGCGCGGTTCCGTCGACCTGGCGCGTCCCATGCAGACCGCGCGACAGGCGCGAGGGAGTACCGGACCGAGATGACCGACGACCAGCGGCTCGCGGGCGATGAACGCTCCCAATCCCGGAGACCGGGTGGAGAGAACTCGCGGAAGGATAGGGCCGCCGCCCGTCAGGCCACCCGCGTTGCGGAATGATCAAGTCTAGTGATCATTGTAGTACATAGGTCGTTGTCGGACTGACAGGTACTACACGGGATGACATCTGTCAAATGCGATGCCGGGATGACTGACGCGGTCGCCGCCGCCTTCCGTCGACGGTACAGGCCCCACGCCTCAAGCCAAGGGATCAGGCCATCGTCAAGTCCGGCACCCGCGACGTGATCGCATCCAACCGGGTGGGAGAGGTTGACAGGACCCGGGCACGAAACTAGCATGGACAGAACTCGGGCGATTTGGGTCGCGGGGGGGCACGCGGGCAATTCAACCCGGGCGGGGACGGCCGTCGGCGTACTGCACGGCACAATGTTCGGCCATCGCATCCGGGCACTGCTCGGGACGCTCGGCGCGGCGTGCATCCTCGGCCTCGCCTCCCCGGTCGCGATGGCCATCGGGGACGCGCCCACGTCGACCGTGGTGGTCCCGACCGGTACTCCGACATCCGTCGCGACCCCCGGCGCCAAGGTCCCGGGCGCGACCCCTGTCGAAAACCCCCCGGCGCCTACCCTGGCTCCCGCAGCCTCCGTTCCCACCGTGGCCCCCACGATCCCGGTCGCGACCGTGCGCCCGGGGGCGGCCGCCTCGCCGGTACCGGCCTCCGCACCTTGGCGGTGGCGGGCCCGCACGATCGGCACCCGGGACGTCACCGGCAATCCGACGACGTGCGCCACGACGATCACCGTCGCGACCGACACATGCCCGGTGACGATGTCCCTGGTCGCGACGAACCGCAGCGCCCCGACGACCACCTTCCGCGTCGGTGACGTCGCCGAGGTCCAGGTCCGCCTCGTGACGGCGGCCACGGTCACCTTCAACGCCGTGCAGGTGGCACTCGAGTTCGACGCCGCCGACTTGCGACCGGTGGATGGCCCGGTCTCCCGGGCGACGCTTCCCGTCACCGCCGACGGATCGACCGACTCACGCGTGGTGCAGGTCGGCAGCGGCACGTTTGGCCAGGACGCGACGATCCTCCGGGACGCCTTCACCATCTCCGGCACCGGCGCCACCAGCGGCCGGGTCCGCCTCGACGCCGGCGTCGGGTTGCCAACCACGGGCGCCCCGTCACCGGTTGAACTCGTGCCCGGGACGCCGCTGACGATCGGCACCACCTTCCTGCGCGTGATGCGCAACCCGGACGCCGACGGCGGCCTGGCCCTGACCCTGCGCGACTCGTCGGGCGACGGGAACCGCTACGGCCTGGTCGCGATTGTCGAGGCCGACGACGCCGGGTTCAACGTCCTCGGGCCGGTCAAGGGCACGACCCTAGCCGTGGCGCGGACGACGACCGGCGCGCGCCTGGCGATCCCGACGCCCGCGTCCGGCTCCGTGCGACGCGTCGGCGACCTGGTCCCGGTGTCGGTCGTCCTCGACACGGCGACGCCGCTCCGCAACGCCCGGACGGTCCGCGCGACCATCGGCTACGACCCGACGCGCCTCGGCCTGGTCACCTCGTCCACGGGCAACTCGCCACCGTTCGCCGCGACCGGCACGTTCGCCCCCGACCTCGGCGGGTCCGCTCTCGGCGCCGGTGCCACGGCCAGTGCCACGAACACGTTCGCCATCGAAGGCGTCGCCACGGGCACGGTGAAGCTCACGATCGACGGCGCGGCGCTCGACCTCGCCGCGGGTACGCCGGGCGCAATGGTGGCGACCCTGCACTTCCGTGCGCTTGACCGTGGCGACCTATCGCTCTCGCTCGACGCCGTCGAGGTCGGCGAACTCGAGCCGGGCACCGCCGGCACCGGTCTCGCCACGTCGCCGGTCGGGTACGCCATCCACGTCGACCCGGTCGCCGGGGTGAGCGTCCCGGGCGTCCGTGGCTCCGTTGGCGTCGCCGTCACGGTCGCAGGCTCCCCCCTCGCCGGACCTGACGGCCTGCCGGTGCCCCTGTCGCTAGGCGGCGTGCCGACTGGCACCTTCACCGTCACCGACGGGCGCTACCTCGACCTTGAGGTCACGGCCCTGGCCGGGGGTGAGGATGCGCGTCGAATCGATCACGCCGCGATCGACGTGCCCCTCCCGGCGGGCCTGTCGCTCCCGGCCGACACGGCGTCGTCGTCCTTCTCGGTGCTAGGTCCCGGCATGGTTGCCGACGGTGCCATGGCGGTCGCGACGTCCGAGTCCGGTGGGGTCACCATGCTCTCGGTGCGCGTGGCGCGCGCCGCCAGCGGCACCTTTGACGCACCGGCGCCGCTCGCGCGCGTCCGGCTTGCGGTCGCTAGCGGGACGTTCACGTCCACGACAGGCACGGTCGTGCTTGCGATCGCGCAATCGACCTCGCTGACCCACTCGGGCACGCGTTACGTAAATAACCTGCACGATTCCTCGACCGCGGATGGTCCGCTCGATGCGCTTCCGGCCGTCACCCGCCAGGCCCCGGCATCGATTTCGGTCCCGATCCGCCTCCAGGGTCGGGCCGCCGCCGACCCCGCCGCGCGATACGTGCAGGCGGTCGACGCCTTCCTCGCCACCCCCGGCGCGACCGCCGCGGCGACCAGGCACGCGACCGTCGCCACGCCGGTCGCGCTTGCCACGACCGCGGCCGCCACGATGCAGTACCGCGCCGAGACCACGCGCGGCGCTGACGGGGCCGACGGCAAGCCGGTCGCGGCGCTCGCCCTGCCCGACCTCGACCCCGGCACCTACGACCTCTTCCTGAAGGGGCGGTCCTCCCTCCGGGCACGCGTCGCGCGCGTCACCCTGCAGGCGGGCGAGAACGCCGTCGCCCTCGCCGCGCCGGTCACCCTCCTCGAGGGCGACGGGGACCGCAGCGACGCGATCAACATCGGCGACTTCGTCGTCCTCGCCACGTCGTACGCGACGGCGGCGCCCGTTACTGGTGACACCGCGGACTTCAACCAGTCCGGCTACATTGACGCGTTCGACTTCAGCCTCCTGGCGCGAAACTACGGGGTGCGCGGGCCGGTCACCCTCGCGACCCTCGCCCTTCAGGCGCCAGTGCCGACCACCCTCGCGACCGGCACGACCACGACCGCCACCTTCACCCTGACCATCCCGCCGGGTGAAACCCTGACTCAGGCGCGCGTCAGCATCACCGCCGACCCGCGCCTCGGCCTCGGTTGCGCGGCCAACCAGGCCCCCGGCACCGCCTGCACCCCCGACGGCGCGGCGCGCGTGACCCTGGTCGCCACCCCTGCGGGCGGCGCCACCGGCACCTTCACGCTCGGCACCGTCACTCTGGCGCCGGTCGAGGCCGGCCTGGCGAACCTCACCGCCACCCTCGTCGAGGCGAAGGGCACCGACTCGGCGGGCCTACCTTCTACCTACCGGTCGCCGTCGCCCGCCGCCACCATCGCCGTCGACCCCGACGCCACTTTCGCGGTGTCGGCTGTCGCAACGAATGGCGGGGACGCCCTCGACGCCACGATCACCTTCGTCGCGCGGCAGGACGTCAAGGTCACGACCGGCACCTTCCGCCTCGCCTTCGACCCGGCCGTCCTCTCGGCATCCGGCGGGGACGGGTGCCCCCTCGCGACCGGGGCGACCCTCCCGGCCGGCGTCACCTGCGCCGCGACCGCCGGTGCGGTGACGTTCTGGATCGACGCGCACGACGGTCTGGCGGGCACCACAACCATCGGGCCAGTCGCGTTCGCCGTCGCCGCCGCGGCGCCCGACGGCACGCACGTGATCCACCTCGGGGCGTCCGGCCTCGCCGACGGCGCCACGGCGCCGACGTTCCTTGCGCGCAATCTCGTCGTCGCCCCAACCACGTTCGGGGATGCGGACGCGTCGTTCACAACCCTGGGCGGAACCGTCACGACCGGGGCAATGCAAACGAACCGCGTGCGCGCCCGGGTGGCCCGCCCGGCGACCGGCGCATGGCTCGAGGTGCCGGACGGGCCGGTCGCCCCGGGGTCGGTCGTGCCGGTCACGATCCGCCTCGCCGCCGCCTCGCCCGTCGATGCCGTGCAACTGGTGGTCCGCCCGGGGACCGGGTTCGCGATCACCGGGGCCGACGGCCGACCGGTCACCGGGGGCGAGGCCTTCCGCGATGCGCCCGCATCGCCCTTGCCGGTCGCCCTGCGGCGCGCCCTCGACGCTCTTGCTGGCACCTTCGAACTGGCGTTCGGGCGCCCGGTCGGCGGGGGCGTCGCCAGCGTCGTCGGTGACGCCGTACTGGGGACCGTCTACCTCGCCGCGACTGGCACGGGCGGCACCTGGCCAGCCATCGAACTGGTCGAAGCCGGGTCCGGACGCTTCGTCGCACTGGCATCGGGACCCGACGGCCCGGTCCTCGCCTCCTTGACCGACCGGGCGTGGCTGGACGTCGACGCGGGCGTGGCCCGGTCGATGCCTTCCGGCGACGGGACGGCCGCCGTCGATGGCGAGGCGTCGGGCTTGGCAGCGTTCATCGGACCGCCTGCCCCGGACGCGCCGACCGACGGGGGCACGGGCACGGCACCGCGGGCGACCGCGGCGCCACCGCGCGCCGGGGAATCGCCCCGCACCGCCACGGGAGCGACCCCGGGCACGCCGTTCGCCGCCGGCATCCGGACGGACCGCGCGAGAGGCACGGTCACCATCGACCTTCCGGGCCGGCCCAACCCCGTCACCTTCGCCGCCGGCCTCGCCTCGACATCCGCGGACGCCTGGTGCGACGGGCCGCGCTACCGGACCTACCTGCGCCTCGAGGACACCGGCATCACCGGCGCGACCTTCGGCCTCGGTGCCGACGGCGCACTGGCGTGGGTACCTCCCGCACAGGCGGGGTGCGTCGACTGGGGTGCCATCAACGCCGGCGGCCGGACCTTCACCAAGGACACGATCATGCGGTTCCCGCTGGCGACGGCCGCGCCCGGAGCCCTCCTGTGGGTGCTTGACGGCGGGCGCACCGGCGAACTCTTCGAGGTGGACGGCCTGGGCATCGCCCGGTACGTGACGGCCGCACACTTCGTGGCGAACCAGGACCACTTCCGGGAGGCGTGGGCAAACGTCATCCCGGTCAGTTCCGCGCAGGTCGATGGCCTCGCGGTGCGCGGGTTGGTGCGATGAGCGCCTCCCTGCAAACCCGTCCCGGCGGTGACGGGCAGGCGCGACGCTGTTGCGCCACCGACGACATGAAGGACGTGGCCGGACGCGCGTGGCGCACGACGGCACAAGCACCCGGCAGGCCGGGAACAGGAGTAATCGGGATGAGGCGCTCCGGACCCACTACCCAGCGCACGCGAGGCTTGACCACGTGGCAGAGCCTTGTGGCCGTC
>CAMBEO010000055.1 GCA_945865725.1 Thermoflexus hugenholtzii JAD2
CCGGACCCCGTGTCCGCGGTGAGGATGAGGACTGGCGATCGTGCTTCCGCGTTCATCTCTCCTCCACGTCGCGCCGCGCGCCGAGGGTGCGCTGGACTCGATACCGGTCACTCGTATCCGCGCGCGGTCATCCCGTCAACCACGTCCCGTCACAGATGCGTGCGGCGACGCGGATCGCCTCGGCCATCGATCGCGCGTCGGCGACGCCGCGCCCGGCGATGTCGAACGCCGTCCCGTGATCGACCGAAGTCCGCACGATCGGCAACCCGAGGGCCACGCTGACGCTCTCTTCGAACCCGTGAACCTTGACGGGGATGTGCCCTTGGTCGTGGAACATCGCGATGACCGCGTCGTACCCGCCGCGCATCGCCCGGGTGAACACCGAGTCCGCCGGCAGCGGGCCGTGCGCGTCGATCCCGAGGGCACGAGCGTCGGCGACGGCCGGTGCGAGTTCCTCGACCTCCTCGAGCCCCAACAGGCCCCCCTCCCCGCCGTGCGGGTTGAGCGCGGCGACGGCCAGGCGAGGCGAGGGAAGGCCCCAAGCGCGAAAGGCGGCATCCGTCGTCCGCAGGCGGGTCAGGACGCGCGCCCGAGTGATGCGGGCGAGGGCATCCCGCAACGAGTAGTGCGTCGAGACGTGGACGCATCGCAAGCGCCCGCTGACGAGCATCGTGGCGTGGTCGGTCACCCCGTAGCGGCGCGCGAGGATCTCCATGTGCCCGAGGTCGGTCATGCCGCCGAGGGTTGTCGCCTCCTTGTTGATCGGCGCGGTCACGAGACCGGCGGCATGGCCGTCGTCGACCGCCCGCATCGCCGCGTCGAGGTACTCGATGGACGCCCGCCCATGCGCGGCGTCGAGGCGCCCCCATGCCCATGCCGACGGATCGACGTTCGCGAGGTTGACCAGGGCCACGCGCCCCGAGGCGGCGATGCCGGGATCGGCGGCGTCGCGGACGTTCGTGACGACGTGCCATGGGACCGTCGCCCCGGTCGCAGTGGCGGCGGCGTCCAGGACACCCTTGTCGCCGAACACGACCGCGCGTGCGACCGCCCGTACTGCCGGGTCGGCGAGGGCGCGGACGACCACCTCCGGGCCGACGCCGGCAGGGTCGCCCATGGTCACGGCGAGGACGGGCGCACGATCTGGCATCAAGCGGTCTCCTTCTTGGCCCTCGCCCTGATGAACGCCCCTGCGTCGGCGCCGGAGGATTTCAGCAGGGATCGGGGGCGGTCAGGCATGGCGCAGCGGCGGCACGAGCACCAGCAACGCGCCGATTGTCAGGCATCGTGCGTCGCTCTCCCGACGCACCGGTGGGGGCTTCCCCCTCTCCCCCCGGGGAAAGGGCATGGGCGCTGACTTGAAACTGTCCAGATGGGGAGCACCGGGATCGAGTTCAGCAGCGGGTAATCCCGGCCTGGTGCTTGCTTCCCCGCCCGCTGTCGGCTGAAACGACCCGCCCCACCGCGGAAAGCTCGGTGCCCGGGACCGCGGGCGTCTCGCCCGCTCCGGAATCGTGGGGCACGGACCGATCACCACCCGACGCAACGATGGTCCGGGTAGGTGTGCAACGCCATGCACGGCCGAACCGGAAGTCTCGACGCGAGGTTCGTAGGCATATCCGTGTATTCCCGGTGGATTGTCACCATCCTGGAGCGGGCGAAAAGCCGCCTCGCCGGTCCCGGGCGCGACGCGCCTCGTGGCCCGCTCGGATGCCCTGATCGGCGCCGACTCGTTCGCGTGACGTGAGGGGTTCACGGCCACCCCAACCCCGCAATCTCCCATCTGGACAGTTTCCTGTTGGCGCCCATGCTCCCGGGGTGAGGGGCCAGGGGGTGAGGGTGCTTCCCTCCCCCTTCCATCTGCCGCGACAAGCACCACCCCCTGCCCGGGGTGCCAACGTGGCCATGCCGCCTGCTTCTGGTGGCACACTTTCGGAACGAGATGGACCGGAGACGATGACGGACCTCAGGGACGCGACGATCGCAACGAACGGGAGCGGTGCCACGGGGCTGGCAACGGGGCTGGCAACGGGCTTCTCCGTGCGTTCGGCGCTTGCGGACGACGTCCCCGCGATCGAGGCGCTCATCGCCCACTTCGCGCGCCAGAACCGGATGCTCTTCCGCACGGCGCCTGAACTGCTTGCGTCGCTTCACGAGTACGTGGTCGCGTGCGGCCAGGTCGGCGATGTCGACATGCCCCCCCGGGTGGCGCCCGCGCGGGAAAACCTTCTCGGCGTGTGCGGCGTACACCCCGTGAGCCAGGGGCTTGCTGAGGTCAGGGGCCTTGCGATCCATCCTGACGTGGCGTCTCGAGGCCTCGGTCGGGCGCTCGTCGAGGCGTGCGTTGCTCGCGCCCGCGAACTCGGCGTGGCGAAGGTCTACACCCTCACCCTCGTCCCACGGTTCTTCGAAAAGCTCGGCTTCATCCAGGTCGACCGGGGCACCCTCCACTACAAGGTCTGGCACGAGTGCTACCGGTGCCCGAAGTTCGCGAACTGTGACGAGACGGCGATGATCCGGCCGCTCGATCTCGAATAGCCTCGGCCCGCCTGGAGGCCCGGAGGTCGTACCGGAAGCGTTTCCCTCCGTGTCCCGCCGGCCGTACTGGGACCGCCGAGGCCCTCGGGCCACACGCCCTATACTGGCGTCATGGCCTTGGGAGCTCGCGCTCGAGCCACCGTTGCCGGGACGCCCGGCCTCGACCGGCTCGGGGGACTCGTCCCGCCGACTGCCGATGCCGACGCTGGCCCCCTCGCGGTTTCCGGCGAGCTCGTCCTCCTGCGCCCGATCATCCCCGCCCTCGCCGCCTTCCTCGCCCTCGCCGCCCTCGTCGCGGGCGTCCCGATCCTCTACTACCTCGTCTATGCGCTCGCGGCCCTAGTCGCTCTCTCGTTCCTCTGGACCCGGTCGCTGGTCCAGTCCCTCTCGGTGACCCGCGTCCTCCGCACGAAGTGGTGCGTCGTCGGCGAGGCGGTCGTCGAGGAGTTCGTCCTGCGCAACCACAGCCGCTTGCCGGGCCTGTGGGTCGAGGTCCGCGATGAGTCCACCATCCCGGGATACGAACCGGGGTCCGTGCAGGCCCTCGGCGGACGCGACGTCCGTTCGTGGCGGTCATCCCAGGCGTGCGACCGCCGCGGCCTCTACACCCTTGGCCCCCTCCGCCTGCTCACCGGCGACCCGTTCGGCATCTTCCAAGGGGCGGTGACCTACCATGCCTCGACCAGTTTCATCGTGTACCCGCCCCTCTTGGAGTTGCCCGCGCTGCCGATGCCGTACGGTCGACTCCCGGGATCCTCGCGCACGCACCTTCGCTCGCTCGAGGTGACGACCGACGCCGCCGGGATCCGCGACTACGCGCCGGGCGACGGCCTTCATCGCATCCACTGGCTCTCCAGCGCCCGGTCGGGTGACCTGCGCTCCAAGGAGTTCGACTTCGAGCCGTCGGGCAACCTCTGGGTCGTCCTCGACCTCGACGCGCACGTCCAGGCGGGCCAGGGTGCCGAGTCGACCGAGGAGTACTCCGTCAACGTGGCAGGCGCCGTGATCCATCGCGCGATCCGCGACGGCAAGGCGGTCGGTCTCGTCGCCTACGGTGCGACGCGCACGATCGTGCCGCCGGGCAAGGGCACGACGCACCTCTGGCGCCTCCTCGAGGTCCTCGCGACCGTCCGGGCGGATGGCCCCGACCCGCTCGACCGTGTCCTGACCGAGGCGCAGGCCAACTTGGGCCGGGGCCTCTCGGTCGTCGTGGTGACGCCTTCCGTCGACCCGGCATGGGTCCACCACCTCCAGGCGTCGACGATGCGGGGCCTGGTGCCCGCGGCCATCCTCGTCGATGCCGCCTCGTTCGCGAGCGACCCGGATCGCGTGCGCGCCGGCCTGTCCGCACGCGCGCTCTCCACGCAGCTCGGGAGCGTCGGGATCCTCTCGCATGTCGTGCGCAAGGGCCAGGAGTTCCGGCAGGTGAGCGGTCACGCCAGCCCCGCGACGATCGCCGCCACCGCCGCGCGGAGGCGCGCCTCGTGATTGCCGCCGCCCTCGTGACGACCGCCACTTCCCTCGCTCCCGGCGCTTGGGTAAACGCTCTCACGCGAGGAGGGGGGGAGACCCACTGCACCCTGGAGGGTTCGACATGGCGGTAGCGGTCGCCATGCCCGGCGCAACGACGCGCCCGGTCCGCGCAGTGTCCCGGCGGGTCGGGCGTACTTCGATCCTGGCGACGCGCGAGGGGTGGATCGCCACCGCGCTCCTCCTCGTGATGATCACCAGCACCGTCGCCAGCGTCCACCAGGGGCGATGGGCGACCGGTACCGAGATCCTTTACGGCCTCGCGATCGCTGCCGTCGTGACCGGCGCCCTGCTCTTCCATGCCCGCCTCAAGACGCCGATCGCCCTCCTCCTCGGCATCCTCGTCGGCGTCACCGTCACGTTCGTCCTGGTCGGGCACCTCCTGCCACCGTTCGACGACTGGGGGCGCCTCTTCCGGCGCACGATGTCCGAGCAGTGGACTTGGCTGACCGACGGGGCCGCGCGCGAGGTCGCGACACGGGGACTGGTGACGCGAAGCCCTTCCGGCACGATCACGACGCTGCCCCCCCGCCCGCTCTGGACGATCCAAGGCGCCTTCGTCGCGTTCGGGGACGGCGTGGCCGACTTCGGGTACCGGCTCGCCCTCTGGGTGAACCAGGGGGCGTCCGGGCGCGCGGTCACCGACAACACCGTCTTCCTGATCACCATCGGCGTCATCGCTTGGGCGCAGGGCCTCCTCGGCGCATGGGGGCTCTTCCGTCGGCAGGACGTCGTCGTCGCTGCCCTGCCCACCGGCATCGTGCTGGCGACGAACGCCACCTACGCCGGCGAGGCGCGCGCGCCGTTCGCGATCTTCATCATCACGCTCCTCCTCCTCGCCGTCACCCTCAACGTCGCCGCCTTGCAGCGCCGCTGGATCTCGCTCGGCGTCTCCTTCCCTTCCGGCCTGTTCTTCGACGTCACGGTGAGCAGCCTTGTCGTGATCTGCGGCCTGGCGCTCGTCTCCCTGATGGGCCCGCGCCTCGGTGAAAACCCGGTCTCCAACGCCTTCTGGGAGTACGTCGGCGAGCAATGGTCCGACATGGAGAACGCCACCAACCGGTACTTCTCGGGCGTCAACAACCCGCAGCGCGGGTCGGGGTCCGGCCGCGACCGCCTTGCCTTGGCCGGCCCGGCCCGCCTGACCCAACGGGTGGTGATGACGATCTCCGCCGAGGCACCGGAGTACTGGCGCGGGGCGGCGTACGACACGTGGACCGGGAAGGAGTGGTTGACCTCGGACCGCTCGCCGGTGACGCGGTCGGAGAAGCAACCGGTCATGACGCCTCGGTTCGCGCGTCGCGAGAAGGTGACCGCCGAGATCACGATCCAGCAGTCGAAGAGCGACCTCCTCTTCGTGCCTGACGAGCCGGCGGCATTGACCATCCCGTACCGGATCTTCGGCACGACGCCCGAGAGCGTCGCAAGCGATTTCAGCGCCTTGCGCGCGCGGCGCCCCGCGATCCCGAGCCTGCGCTACGCCGTCGAGGCGTTCGCCACTCGCGCCAGTTCCGAGGAGCTGCGCAACGCGCCCGCCGACCTCCCGGACTGGGCCAAGCGGTACGTGCAGCTGCCCGACCTGGCGCCGAAGGTCCGCGACCTCGCGATGACCCTCGGGCGCGGGCGCAAGACGGCGTTTGACCGCGCCCAGGTGGTCGAGCAGTTCCTGCGCAAGTACCCCTACACCCTCGACGTGAAGCTGCCCCCGCCGGATCGCGATGCCGTCGAGTACTTCCTGTTCGACGGGAAGCAGGGCTACTGCGACTACTTCGCGACGGCGATGGTAGTGCTCTTGCGGGCGCAGGGCGTCCCGGCACGCCTCGCGACCGGCTACGTGAC
This sequence comes from Thermoflexus hugenholtzii JAD2, assembly GCA_945865725.1. Taxonomy (GTDB): domain Bacteria; phylum Chloroflexota; class UBA11872; order UBA12225; family UBA12225; genus CAILQO01. Next base: position 5,908 of record CAMBEO010000055.1, read on the forward strand.
CGGCGCCCTCGATCCCGTGACGAGCCTGTACCAGGTCACCGAGGAGGAGGCGCACTCGTGGCCGGAGGTGTTCTTCCCGGGGTACGGGTGGATCGCCTTCGAGCCGTCGGGGTACCGCCCCCAGATCCAGCGGCCGGAACTGGCCACGGCGGCGATGGCGCCGGACCTGCTCGACTGCTACGAGTACGGGTACACGACGTTCGGCGACTGCGGCGACGCGCAGGACGCGAGCGCCCTCGTCGGTCCGATGTCCGACGTGACGGACCCGGCGTTCGCGCCCAGCGCCTTCGACGTGACATGGATGGCGGTCACCGGCGTGGCAACCGGCCTCGGGTGGCTTGTCGCGTGGGCCGCCGCCGGCGGGGCCGTGGCGTTCGCGGCGTACCGCTACGCCGGGGACTACCTCGCACGGCGCCGTCCTCCCCGCGAGGCGGTCCTGCATGCGTGGTGGCAGCTCGTCATGTTTGCCCGCGTCGGTGGCCTCGGGCAGTCTCCCTCGCAAACGCCGGCCGAGTTCGCGCGAGGCGTCGCGATCGCCCTCGATGACGCCTGGACGCGCCCGGCCGGTCCCCTCGTCACCTGGTTGCGCGAGATCGTCGGTCCGCCCGAGGCCGACCCGGCGCAGATCGCCCATGCGTTTTGCCGGGTTCGCTACGGCGGCGTGATCCCGTCCGACGAGGAACGAGACCTCGTCGATGGCACGTGGCGCGACCTCCGATGGCGGCTCCCGTTGGCGCGCGTCTTCCGGCGGAGGGGATAGCGGTCAGCGACACCGTGTCATCGGTCGCGGGCGTCATGTCCTGCGTTCGAGACCTCCGGCAACTTCATGGAAGGAGACCTGGCATGCGAGACCCGAGTTACGTCGATGGCTGCGCGATCTGTCGCTTTGCCTCCGGTGAGACCGAACCGGCCCATGGGATCGTCTACCAGGACGACACTTGGCAGGTGTGGCACGCGCCGTCGCCGTACGGCGTCGCTGGGTGGATGACCCTCCTCACGCACCAACATGTCGCTGGCATCGCGCACTTCGACGACCGGCATGCCGAGCGCCTAGGTCCGGACCTCCGGCACTTCGAGAAGGTCCTCGAGGACGTGACGGGCGCCCTGCGGATTTACACCGCGACGATGAACGAGAGCACGCCGCACTTCCACCTGCACATGGTCCCGAGGTACGAGACTATGGCGCAAGATGCGCGTGCGTGGTCGGTCTTCGGCCTGCAGGCGGCGGCGCAACGCGGTGAGGTTGTCGTCGATCCCGCCGAGGTCACCCGGATCGTGGATGCCTACCGGGATGCCCTCTCCAGGAACCCTCCGCCCCGCGCTTGACGACGATTAGCGGGCACGGGGTGTTTCCCTCTCCCGTCCCGCGCCGGTCAGTCACGCGCGTGCGGCAACTCGAGCGTGAAGGTTGCGCCGCAAGAGACGCTAGGTCGGTCTCCCGTCGAGTTCCGCGACGAGGGACTCGACCCGGGCGCGGATCGCGTCGCGGATCGGACGCACGACCTCGATCCCCTGGCCGGCGGGGTCGTCGAACTCCCAATCGAGGTAGCGCTTGCCGGGATACCAGGGACACACGTCGCCGCACCCCATCGTGATCACGTAGTCGGACGCCTTGACGTCGACGTCCGTCACCCGACTGGGCACGGCCTTCGCGATATCGATGCCTACCTCGCGCATCGCCTTGACCGCGACGGGATTGACGCCCGCGCGTGGTGCGGACCCCGCCGATCGCACGTCGACCCGATCGCCCGCAAGGTGTCGGAGGAAGCCTGCCGCCATCTGGGAGCGACCGGCATTGTGGACGCACACGAATAGGACCGTCGGCATCGCGGTCATCGGTCGAGACTTGGGGAGGCGCTCCGGACGGACGGGGTCCCCGGAGGTGCGAAGAGGAGGTTTGCGATCACGGCTCCAATCGCGGCGCCGACGACTTGCGCGATGACGAATCCGGCAACGCTTTCGGGGGCGATCCCGGCAAACGTGTCGGTCGCTGCCCGACCGATCGTCACGGCGGGGTTCGCGAACGAGGTGGACGAGGTGAAGAAGTAGGCGGCGCCGATCCACGCGGGCACGACGATCGGGCCGTGCGCACCGCGCTTGGTCAGGCCCAAGGCACCTACGATAAGGAGGAGGCCTGCGGTCGCGACCACCTCGCCAAGCCATTCACCGGGGCCGCCTCGCACGTGGGTGCTCGCCGTCCACGGCCCGAGGCCAAACATGAGGTTAGCGACCGTAGCCCCGGTGATTGCGCCCACGACCTGCGCCGTCATGTATCCGGTCGCAAGCTGGACCCCAAGTTCGCGTCGCGCGACGGCCACGGCGGTCACCACGGGATTGAAGTGGGCACCCGAGACTGGCCCGAGAAGCCAGATTAACGCGCCAAGCGCGGCAACCGTCGCGCCCGCGTTGGCGACCAGGGCGATGGCCGCGTCCTTGGAAAGGGCAGTGCCCATGATTCCGGAACCGACGACGGTCGCGACGAGGAGCGCGGTGCCCAGCAACTCCGAGAAGATCCGGCGCCCGTCGTCCTGGCTTGGCATGCAATCTCCCGCCCGCGCCCGCGCTGACCTTGACTGGCGCAACCATAGCAGCGATGATTGAATCAATGCAAGTTGAACGACTGGAGCGGTCACTAGATGTGACGGGGATTGCGTCCCGCTCGCGAGCGCATGCCGCTCTGGGCGATCCGACTCGCCTCGCGATCTTTGACCTCGTCCGAAACGATGACCGGTCGCCACGTGACCTCGCGAGGGCGATTGGCGTGGCGCCCAACCTGCTCGCCCACCACCTTGGGATCCTCGAAAGGGCGGGACTCGTCCGGCGCGTGGTCTCGGAGGGCGACCGGCGTCGGTCGTACGTGCAGGTCGTCGCCGACGCGGTTGACCAGATCGCTCTCGCGCCCGCGCGCATCGAGGCGGCGAGGGTCCTCTTCATTTGCACGCGCAACTCTGCCCGATCCATCCTCGCGGCGGCGCTCTGGGATCGGGTGTCGGCAGTGCCGGCCTCTTCCGCGGGCACGGTACCGGCGCCGCGGGTGCACCCCATGGCCCATGCCGCCGCCAGGCGCGCGGGCTTCGACCTCGGCGACGCCTGTCCGCGCCATGTCGGCGACGTCGCGCGGACGGGCGACCTCGTCGTCTCGACGTGCGACGGCGCGCACGAATCGCTGGTCGGGGGCATGCCACCGGCGATCCACTGGTCGATCGCCGACCCGGTCCGCGTTGGGACGGGCGCGGCGTTCGACCGTGCGCTTGCGGACCTATCGGGTCGCGTCGTCGTGCTCGCTGCCGTCGTCGTCCAGGTGCCGTAGATGCCCGGGTACTCTGGCCCGAGAGGTGGCGCGGCGCCGATGTTCGGCCGGCGCCCGCGGAGGTGGCGCCATGCGGATCACGAGGGTCGAACCGGTGCTGTTTGACGCCGGACTGGACCGGACGTGGTGCTTCGTGCGCGTGGATACCGACGCCGGCATCCGCGGCTACGGCGAGGCGACGACGACGGAACCACACATGGTCGCGGCCGTCGTTCGTCGCCTCGGCGAGTGGCTTGCAGGCGAGGATCCGCGGCGGATCCAAGACTTGTGGCAACGGATGCACGGGCGGTACCACAACGTCAGGGGAGGCAACCTCCTGCTCGCCGCGATGAGCGGGATCGAGCATGCGCTCTGGGATGTCAAGGGCAAGGCCGCCGGCCTGCCGGTCTACGAGATGCTCGGCGGCGCCGTCCGCGACCGGGTGCCCGCGTACTGCAACCACATGTTCTTCACGGCAGCGGGCGACCCGACCTTCCCGCCCGGAGACGCCCCCGACGCGCCCGCGCGATTCCGGGACCGTGCCCACGAGGCGGTCGCCCGTGGCTTCCGCGCCGTCAAGCTGGCCCCGTTCGGGTCGCTGCGGGACTCGATCGACGCGCGCGGCCTACGCCAGGTCTGCGCCGTCGTCGGTGCCGTCCGGGACGCCGTCGGGCCGGATGTCGAGATCGCGGTCGACACCCATGGCCGGTTCCAGATGGCCGCCGCCGTCCAGGTCGCGCGGGCCCTTGCCGACTACCGCCCGTGGTTCCTCGAGGAACTCGCGCCGCCGGAGAACCTCCAAGCGATGCGCCGCCTCCGCGACCTCGTCGATGTCCCCCTTGCGACCGGCGAACGCGTCTACGGGAAGTGGGGGTTCCACGCCCTTTTAGAAGCGGGCGCGGCCGAGATCCTCCAGGTCGATGTCGCCCACTGCGGCGGGATCCTCGAGGCGCGCTTGATCGCCGGCCTCGCCGAGTGCCATTACGTCCAGTTGGCGCCTCACGCGTGGTATGGGCCGGTCGCGATGGCTGCCTCCTTGCAACTCGACGCCACCATCCCCAACCTCCTCGTGCAGGAGGTTCCCGTCCCCCACGTGATGCCCGCCGCGCAACGCGAACTGGTCGGCGACCAGTTGGTCGTCACGGCGGGCAGCCTCGCCATCCCGGATGGACCGGGCCTCGGCATCGTTCTTGACGAGGCGGTGCTTGAGCGTCATCGACTGCCCGGATAGCCTGCCGGGGGATCTTCGGACGAGGGGAGGCGCGGCATGTCGGCAATGCGGTACCGGCGGATGGGCGATTCCGATCTCTTGGTGTCGGAAATCGGGTACGGCTGTTGGCCGATGGGTGGCGAGGACTACGGTGCCATCGACGACGCCGAGACGGCGGGTGCTGTTGACCGGGCGATCGATGAGGGCATCACCCTCTTCGACACCGCGCCGGCGTACAGCCACGGACGGGCCGAGGAGGTCCTTGGCAACCTCCTCGTTGGGCGTCGCCAGGACGTCGTGATCGTGACCAAGTGCGGCCTGCACTGGGACATTGATGCGGACCCGCGCCCCATCCGGCGCGACTCGGCGCGCGCGTCAATCCTCGACGGTCCTGGCGGCCTCCATGCGTCGTTGCGCCGGCTCCAGACCGACTACCTGGACTTGTGGCTCGTCCACTGGCCCGACGTGAACGTCCCGTTCGAGGAACCGATGGCCGTCCTCGCCGAGGCGCAAGCCGCGGGCAAGGTCCGCCAGGTCGGCGTGTCGAACTACCATCCGGCGCAGCTTGAGACCTGCGCGCCTTTCGTCCGCCTGGTCGCCAACCAGGTCGGCTACAACCTCTTCGACCGACGGTGGGAGCGGCAGGCGTTTCCCGATTTCCGCGGGCGCGGCCTCGGGGTGATGGCGTATGGCTCCCTCGCCCATGGCCTGCTCGCGGGGACGTGGACGCGCGAGACCCACCTCCTGGCGACGGACTGGCGGTCGCGCGGCACGGCGTTCCGGCAGCCGTTGCTGACCGCGGAACACCTTCCGGCAAACCTGGACGTCGTCGACCGCCTCAAGCAGGTCGCGGCGCGGATACGCGTGACCTTGCCGCAGTTGGCTCTCGCGTGGGTGCTGCGCGAGCCCCTGGTCGCCACCGCCCTCGTGGGTTTCCGCCGCCCGTCCGAGGTGGACGACAACCTCGGGGCCCTCGACGTCGCGTTCTCCGGCGCCGACCTCGCCGAGATCGACGCGATCATGGTGGACGCGAAGGGACAGGTCGAGGAGTTGCCGACGTAGGCGATCGCTCGCGCTCCCGTCCCCCGGCCCCTTCCATCTGCCGCAACACGCACCCCCAACGCGGCGGCGGGAGACGAAAGCACCACCCCCGCGTGGACGCTACCAGGGCAGGCCGACGAGGTGTACCGCGCCGTCGGGCCACGATTCCCCGGCGACAGGACGGCGCATCGTGACGATCCCCATCACGTGCGGACCGTCGTGCTGGTCAAACGTGACCGGCGGGTCGATCCGGCAGGCGCCCAGGCGCTGATAGAAGGGCACGCGCGACTCGAGGCAGACGAACACGGCGTGCCGGGACTGCGGGAAGCACCGCGAGGCCTCGGCGAGCGCCGCGGTCACGATGGCCGTGCCGAGCCCCGTGCCCTGCCGGTCCGGGCGCACCATCACCGAGTACAAGCCGGCGACCCGAAGGGTTTTCCCTCCCTCCTGCCCGCCGACGAGGACCTCCCGTTCGACGATCCCGGCGTGCGCGACGAGATGCGATCCCTCCCAACCGAGGAGGCGGACCGGCCGGTCGTCGGCGGCCGTCCACGCGTATGGGGGCACGCCGAAGTCGATCTCCGACCGCAGTCCCGCGTAGGCAGCCACCTCGCGGTCATCAAACTCGTGCCAAGGGCGAACGTCGATGCGCACCCGGACCCTCCCCTGATCGTGTCGGTCCCTGACCTAGCGGGCGGCCGGCCACCGCCCGGATGACCGCAGGTCGTCGAGCATGCCGGCGGCCGCGAGTTGCGACTGGACCTCTTCGGACGCGCGCCGCCTTGCCGGCCAGTCCGTCGCCTTCGCGGCGGCAGCCAGCACCCACGCCGCGACCATCGACGCCGACTGCAACCCCTTCGGATTCGCCTTGTCGAAGGTGTCGGCCGTGGTGTGGCCCCACCCGCGCCCTACGAGGCCTTGCGAGGCGGCGGTCGTCTCGGTCGTCCCGACATTCGCTGCCGGCACGCCCGCCATCGCGAACGGGAAGTGGTCGGACGACGACGTGAAACTGTCGCGGACCTCGAGGCGGTACCCGTGGCCGGAAGCCATCGACCGGAACCACGGCACGAGTTCCGGGACGCCGGCGACGATGATCGACTCCGACCCTGGCGCGCCGCGTCCCGTGGTGTCGAGGTTGAGCATCAGGCGCACGCGGTCGAGGGCGGCGCGGTGGCGCGCGACGTACTCGTACGACCCGAGGAGGCCGATCTCCTCCGCACCGAATAGCACGAACCGGACGGTCCGCGCGAGGCCCCGACCACGGGCGCGGGTCACGGCCGCGAGGATGCGCGCCGCCTCGGCGATCACCACGACGCCCGCGCCGTTGTCGAGGGCCCCGGGCGCGATGTCATGGCTGTCGAGGTGCCCGCCCGCGATGACGACCTCGTCGCGCGTCGGGCTTTCGGGATCGGCCGGCAACTCGGCGACGACGTTGGCGCTCTCGACCGTCGGGAAGGTGGCCTCGACGCGCAGGCGCAGGCGTACCGGCCCCCGCTCAAGCAAGCGCAGCAGGTAGGCGCCATTCTCGAACCCGAGGCTCAACCCGGGGATGGGCGCGGCGTGGACGCCCCCGCCCTCGAGGCCGCCAGTGACCGGCATGTCCCCCGGGTTCTGGTTGACGTACAGGAACGCCGCCGCGCCCGCGTGGACCGCGCGCATGTACTTGTCCCGCCGATGGCTTGACGGTCGCCCGCCCCGGGCGGCAGTCTCGGCGGCGCTCAAGGCGATCCGGCCACGTAGCGCACCCCCGGCGGCGCCCGCTGCCGCGTACGAGTCCTCCTCGCCGTCACCCACCGACACCAAGTCGGCCTCCCAGTCCCCGGCCGGGCAGTAGGGCAACGCGAGACCGCGAACCGTGGCGGCGAACGGATCGACGACGTCAATGCGGTCGGTGCCCCGCACCCACCCGAGGTACCCGAACGGTTCGAGGCGGACATCCGCGAGGCCGGCGGCGCGGAAGCGGTCGGCCATGAACGCCGCCGCGGCGGCCTCCCCGGGGCTGCCGGCGAACCGGTGCCCGAACTGGTCGCAGAGGTCCCGCAACGTCTCGTACGCGCC
>CAMBEO010000056.1 GCA_945865725.1 Thermoflexus hugenholtzii JAD2
GCGAGCTTCTCCGCGAGGGTGAGCGAGGCGGGATCGATGGCGGCCGGCGTCTCGTAGTCGGCGTCGAGGGGCGCCCCGGGTTCGATCGCGAGGGGGGCGCCGCCGGCCGGGTGCCGGGCACGGCGGGAGCGCAGGCTCTCGAGGAGCTCGCGCGCCGCCGCCCGGACAGAGGCCTCGTCGGTCGCGCCGGTGGCGACCTCCTCGAGGGCGTAGCCGTCGGAGGCGGTGAGGACGATGCCCTCCGAGGGGTCACGCCTTGCGACCGATTGCTCGCCGTCGCGCAAGGCAAGGCGCACGCCGCTCGACGAGGTCGCGAGAGCGGCGGCGTAGGGGACCGACCGCTCGAGGTCGGCCACCACGTCCGGCAACCACGCGTACCGGTGGCGCAGCTCCCGCGCCAAGGCCGTCCGCGTGGCGTTCGCTCCCTCGTCCATGCACCCTCCCCCCGCCCCCTTGGGCGACGTCTCGCCGGCAGTATCCGATACGACCGGGCGGGGGCGCCGACATGGACTTCTCGCGGAGGGGATGGCCCGCGTGCCCGGCGGTCGGTGGCGGCGGAACCGAGCCGACACATCCCGTTCCCGGGATGGCCCGCGTGCCCGGCGGTCGGTGCGACGCCAGAACCCGCGCGAAGGGCGCGCGACAGACGCGTGACGGGGCGCGGGCGGGATTGCCGGGGGCAGGGCGCGGGCGCTAGAGTTCCCCAAGGGATGCGCCTCCCGGACCTGCCCCTCGCCCTCCCTGCCGGAGGCGCGTGACGGGTGCCCGGCCGGAGGCGCACGACGGGCCTCGGCCCGAAGCGAGGTGCATGTGACGTCGCTCTCCGTCCGCCCCGGCAACCTGTCCGACGCGACCCCCGCTAGCCTGCTTGACGGCCTTGACGGCGCCGAGGGGCCGGACGACCACCCGGACGTCGCCTCCGCCGCGCGCGAGGCGCCAATCTGGGCGGCGGCGGCCGGCCTGACCTTCGACGACGTCCTCCTGCGCCCGGGGCGATCGGACGTGCTGCCGAACGACGTCGACACGTCATCGCACGTCACCCGCGCGATCCGCGTGAACTTGCCGGTCGTGTCGTCGCCGATGGACACCGTGACCGAGGCGCGGATGGCGATCGCCCTCGCGCGCGAGGGGGGCTTCGGGGTGATCCACCGGAACCTCACCGTCGACGAGCAGGCCGCCGAGGTCGACAAGGTGAAGCGATCCGAGGCCGGCATGATCGTGGAACCGGTCACGTTGCGCCCGGACGACCGCCTTGCCGACGCGCAGGCGGTGATGGAGCGGTACCACATCTCGGGCGTGCCGATCGTCGAGGACGGGCGCCTCGTCGGCATCCTCACCAATCGCGACACGCGCTTCGAAACGGACCCGTCGCGGCTGATCGCGGAGCTGATGACCCGCGAGAACCTGATCACTGGCCCGGTCGGCATCACCCTCGACGACGCCAAGGAGATCCTGCGGCAACACAAGATCGAGAAGTTGCCGATCATCGACGACGACGGGCTCCTGAAGGGCCTGATCACGGTCAAGGACATCCAGAAGAAGATCCAGTTCCCGCTGGCGACGAAGGACGGCCGGGGGCGCTTGCGCGTTGGTGCCGCCGTCGGCGTCGGGCCGGACCTGCGAATGCGGGCGGGCGCCCTGGTCGACGCCGGGGTCGACGTCCTGGTGATCGACACGGCGCACGGGCACTCGACCGGGGTGATCGAGGCGGTCCGGTGGTTGAAGGCGACCTTCGCGGTCGAGGTGATCGCCGGGAACGTCGCCACGTACGAGGGGGCGCGGGACCTGGCGGAGGCGGGGGCCGACGGCCTGCGCGTCGGTATCGGGCCGGGATCGATCTGCACGACGCGCATCGTGACGGGCGCGGGGATGCCCCAACTGACGGCGATCATGGAGTGCGCGGCCGCCGCGCGGCGCTTCGGCATCCCGGTCATGGCGGACGGCGGGATCCGTTACTCGGGCGAGATCGCCAAGGCGATCGCCGCGGGCGCCAACTCGGTGATGCTTGGCGGCCTCCTGGCCGGCGTGGACGAGTCGCCCGGCGAGGTCGTGATCTACCAGGGCGAGCACTTCAAGGAGTACCGGGGCATGGGGTCGCTCGCCGCGATGCAGCGGCGGGGCGGCCATGCGCGCGACCGGTACGCGCAGGAGGGCGTGTTCAAGGTCGTCCCGGAAGGGATCGAGGGTCGCGTGCCCTACAAGGGGCGCCTTGCCGACCTGATCTACCAGCTGGCCGGGGGCCTGAAGGCAGGGATGCACTACGTGGGCGCGGCGAACGTCGCGCAGATGCACGCCCGGGCGCAGTTCGTGCGCATCACCAACGCGTCGTTGCGCGAGAGCCACCCGCACGACGTCGCGATCACGAAGCAGGCGCCGAACTACTCCGGCTAGGCGCCCGTCCGGGGCACACGACGCGGCCCGTTGTCCGGCCAACACGGCCTGGGCTCGCGCCGCGCCGCGAGTTCATGACGCGTCGCCCGGGTCGGTCACGGGCGGATCAGTCAGGGGCGTCTCGGGCATTGGCGGGTCAGCGAGGGCGACCGCCTGCCACCTGGGCGCGCCCGTACCTGCAAGCCGGGCCGTCGCCGCCTCGCGGGTGGCGAACCACGCCACGCGCACGCCGTCGGGCGCGGCCCAGATCGCCGCCCACGGGGTCGCGGCTCCGGGCGCGTCGCCCCCCTCGTCCGGCCCGGCCTCGATGAGGGGCGCAAGTGTCGCCAGGTGGCGCACCTCGAGGCGCAGGACGTGGAGGTGGTAGGCGCCGATCGCCCCTGCCACCACCGTCGCGGCGATCGCCAGGCTCGGGAAGTCGAACGGCCGCCCGAGGACCATTCCAAGCGCGCCGTAGGCGACCCAGACGCCCGAGGTGAGCACGGCGACGGCGCAGGCGAACGCCACGAGGTACAGGCCCGCACGGCGCGGTCGCGAGGCGACCTCCTCGTCGGACAGTCGCGGATGCCCGGGCGGGCGCCAGAAGGCGAGCCACGCCGGGAGGCCGGTCACGACGATGGCGACCCACGTGCGGAGGCCGTGATCGGGAAGGCCGGTCATGGCGCGCACGCCGAGTGCGGCATCCATCAGGTCGGCGATCACCCGCACCACGCCGGCGCCAGCGACGCCAAGGGCGACGACCACGACGAGCGCCCGGTGCGTGCGGTCGAGGGTCGCCACCCACCGGGCGGCGCGGGCCGAGGCCTCGCCGTCGGGTGCCGGCGCGAGCGATCGTCGCCAGGCCCACCATGCCACCCCGTAGGTCGCGATCGTCGCGATGGCCGTCGGGAGGTCCGACGTGCGGACCTCGTGGCCCATCAGGTGCCCGAGGGAGAAGTCAAGCGTCCACGCGACATTGGCAAGCGTGGCGCCCACCGCGACGGTGAGGACGACGAGGCGGTGGAGGGCGGGCAGGAAGGCGACCGCCTCGGGCCCGGCCGGCGGTCCGGGAAGGATGGCGCCGCGGTGGTGGGTCCCCCAGGCGAGGGCGCCGGCCACGAGGGCGCCCGTCATCTCCGCGACCACCCGCACGTCCTGGCCGCCGACGTGTGGCCCGAGGCCGGCGGCCCTTTCAAGGAGGGTCGTGGCGAGGCCGGCCCCGGCCGCCAGGGCGACGAGGCCCGCGATCGTCGCGGCCCCCGCGAGGTAGAGGCGCCGGAGCGCCGCGGTGGCCCGGGACTCGGGCACGATGGCGAGATCGTCGACGAGGGCCGCCCGGTGCAGGAACAGCACCGGCACGGCCGTCGCCAGGGCGGCAAGGGCGTCGATCGCGTCCACGTCAGGCCCGTCGACGGCGACGCGGACGAGGGTGGCGAGGCCGCTCGCGGCACCCGCGACGGCCCCGGCCATCGCCAGGAGGAGGTAGGCGCGGCGGATCGCCGACCTGCGGTCGCTACCGGGACGCCGCGCACCTGCCTGGGCGAGGATCCAGTGGGTCGCCCAGATCGGGGCCTGCACGATCAGGCCGGCGATCGAGAGCAACGGCGCCTCGTCGCTCCCGGACGCGTCGGGGCGCGCCATGGCGACGTGCCCGAGCCAGGCGAGGACGCCGTCGACGGACGCGGCGAACAGGCAGAGCGAGACGAGGGCGACCCCGTAGACGTAGGCGCGGCGGATCACGTCCATCGGCAGTCAGCTCGCGCCCTACGGGTACTCGGGTGCCGACACGACGCGCCACTGTCCTTCGACGAGGCGCAGGCGCACGACAAGTCGCTTGGAAGGGATCGTCGAAGGCCAGAACGGGAAGTCGCCGCGCATGCCATACGACCGCGAGACCTCGACCCGCGCCTCGTCGCCGGTGACCTCGACGGCCTCGAAGCGGATCCGCGACCCCCCGTGGCCCCCGTTCGACGCCGACGGGTGGCGCCGGAGGAACTCGTCGCGGGTCTCCTTCGCCTGCGTCCGCGGGTCGAGGAGATCCCACGCGGTCTCCGGGCGCCCGGCATCGAGCGCGGCGAACCACGCGGTGGCGACCCCGTCCGGCGTCGCGAGGTCCGGCGGCGTCGCCGGGCCCGGCAGGCGCACGACGGCGATCGCGACGACGACAAGGACGGCGACGCCGACGAGGGTCCAGCGCGTGTAGCGGTCCATCGTTCCAGGCGCGGGACGGGTGCGGGTTCGCCCCGGCGATGCCTCGCCCCCACCGTACCCCACTCCGCGCCCTAGCACCGCGGGTCGGGCAGGACCGACGGGCGGCACGGTGCACCGCTGGTGGCGCCGAGGGGTCGTACCCTTCCGCGTGCGGTGGCGCCCCCGACCGGCCGCCCGCCCCGGCGAGGACCCGCCCCCGTGACGCCTCTGGTGCCTCCTCACCCGCCGCGACGGCTCGCGATTTTGCCGATGGTGGTCGGCGCGGTCTCGAAGGCCGACATGAGGGGTGCCGTCTTCGGGAGCGCCTACATGCTCCGGTGCCTCGTGGAGACTGGCCTCTTCGACGAGATCGACCTGTACGCGCCGACGGTGGCGCAGCAAGTCCCGTACGAGGCGCTAGTCGCGGCGCAACCGTGGCTTGCCGGGCGGACCGTCCGGGTACGTCAGGCCTTGCACTTGCACCGGCACGTCGCGGCGGACGAGTACGACGTCGTCTTTGCCCCGACGTTCTCGGCAGAGGTGGCGTCGCTCGCCAGCCTTCGCGAACGCACCCGTACCCGGTTCCGCATCGTCTCGATGGTTTACACCGTCAGTTACCCGGAGACCGAGGGATCGCTCCTCCAGAACTTCCTGTCGCCATTGCGGGAGGACGACCTCCTCAACTGCACGAGCGAGACGGGGTTCCACGCGGTCCTGACCCTGGTCGGGCACCTGCGCCGACGATTTCAGGTACCGCTGCCACTGGTCGCCGACATGGCAACGGTGCCCTACGGGATCGATACCGCGTGGTTCACGCCAGGCGACCGCATCGTGTCGTGCATCGCCGCGGGCCTGGACCCGGCGGAGCGCCACGTCTTGAGCCTAGGCAGGTTCTCGGTCGTCGACAAGTTCGACCTCGGCCCGGTCGTGGAAGCGTTCGTGCGCGCCCGTGGGCGGCTCGGCCCGACCTGGCGCCTCGTCCTCGCTGGCGCCTCGGGCCAGGGTGCGTACGCCGAGTGGGTCCACTTGCTCGTCCAGACCCGCGGCTTGCAAGATTGCGTGACAATCGTTACGGATTGCTCCGAGGAGCAGAAGCGCCACCTGTATCGCGCGGCCGACGCGTTCGTCGCGCCGAGCGACAGCCCGCAAGAGACGTTCGGCCTGACGGCGATCGAGGCGATGGCTTGCGGCACACCGGTCATCGCATCGGACTGGAACGGCTACAAGGAAACCGTCGTCCACGGCGAGACGGGCCTGCGCATCCCCACCTACGTGCCCCGACTACCCGGCCTCGCCGCGCCTCGGCATCTCGTCGACAACTCCTTGATGCACCTGGTCGTCGCGCAGTCCGTGGCGATCGATGTCGGGCGGCTCGCCGACGCCCTCACCTCGATTGGAAGCGACGAGGCCTATCGGTCGCGCCTGGCCGAAGGTGCGCGCCATCGTGCGGTCACGAGATACGACGTGCGGGTCATCGCAGGAGCGCTCCGCGCGATCCTGACGATGCGCGAGGCACTTGCCGCGGAGGAGGAGTCCGGTGCGTCTGACGGCGGAACGCTTGACGACCTGGTGCCGTCGGTTAGCGGGGCCGGATCGCCTTGGGACCTGTTCGGCGACTTCGGCACGCGGGCTTTGGACGAGGGCGACAAGCTGGTCACGTCGTCGTATGGGAAGGCGGGCCTCGATGAAGTCCTGCCGGTGTACCTGACGCCCGAGATGGAACAGCTCCTGTACGTGGACCTGGTGCGCCCGATCTGTCGGGCCTGCTCGACCCCATCGCCGTTCGGGCAGGTGCGCGCCGCCCTCCTGTTCGGCAATCGCGACCCTGAACGGATCGATTACACGATCTACTGGTCAGTCAAGCAAGGGCTACTTGACGTCAACCCGCCGGGAGCGGGCGCAGGGGCCTAGGCGTCCAGGGCGACCGTGCCCCCGATGGCGGGCAGGAGGATCGCGTCGGCGGCGAAGCCAGCGGCGCGGCCCGCCGCCACGAACCGGGCGGGCGGTTCGAACATCGGTTCGGTCGAGAGGGAGATCGTGCCCCAGTGCATCCCGAGGACGCGCGCCGCGCCGGCGTCGCGCGCGAGGCGGATGGCCTCCTCGGGCGTCGCGTGCACGGCGGCCATGACCTCCGCCGGCAAGTAGGCGCCGATGGGGACAAGGGCGAGGTCGCACGCGCCGCCGATGACGGCCGCGGGACCGAGAAGCGGGGAATAGGCGGTGTCGCCAGCGAAGTAGACGCGCCGGCGCCCGGAGTCGAGCACGTAGCCGTTCCAGTGCGTCCGGTTGCGGTCCAGGAGTCCCCGACCCGAGAAGTGGATGGCGGGTACCGCCGTGACCTCGACGCCCCCGACGCGCACGGCGGCGCCCCACGGCAACTCGACGACATCCGCCAGGCCGAACTCGCGCACGTACGGCCCCAGGCCCTCCGGCACGATCGCGACGGCGGCCCTTCGCCCCGGCAGCGACCCAAGCGTCAACCGGTCAAGGTGGTCGTAATGGTTGTGGGAGAGCAGGATCACGTCCGGGTCCGCGAGGTCCTCCGGTCGCAGTGGCGAGGGGTCCAGGCGGCGCGGGCCGACCCCCCGGACAGGCGACGCCCACTCGTCGAGGAACGGGTCGATGACCAGGCGTGTCGCACCCAGGCGGACGTCGAAGCCGGCTTGGCCAAGCCAGGTGACGCGGTCGCCCGGGACGCGTAGGCGGTCGATTGCCTCGTCGCGCACGAGGACGTGCCGGTCCCGCCGGGGCGGCGCGTCTGGACGGTCCTCGCCGGCGATCATTCGCCAGACCGCCGAGGGATGCATGGATCCGGACCGCACTGGGCTTCCGGGCGGGTTCGCGAAGGTACGGCGGTCCCGGCCGGACGCATGGATCACGCCGGCGGCGCCGGCGGCGAGCGCGGCAAGGGTCGCGAGGGCGGCGACGGGACGTGCGCGCAACGAGGGCATGCGCCTACCCACGCGGCGCGGGCGGAATCCGGCGCCCGGCGCCGATCGGCGCCACGACGTTCATCGACGTGTCAAGCAAGTACAAGGGGCGGCCCTTGACCTCGTCGTAGATGCGCCCGAGGTACTCGCCGATGATCCCGAGGAAGATCAACTGGATCCCGCCGAGGAAGAGGACGCTCACGAGGGTGGTCGCCTGCCCGGTCAACTCGTGGCCAAGGAAGACGCGGACGACGACGGCGGCGAGAACCCCAACGAGGCTTGCGCCCGCGACCGCGAAGCCGGCGAAGGTCGCGAGTTGCAGGGGCAGGTACGAGAAGTTGGTGATGCCGTCGATGGCCAGGCGGGCCATTTTCCGGAAGGGGTACTTCGTCTCGCCGTGGTGGCGGGCGTCCCGCGCGTAGGTGACGGAGGTCGTGCGGTAGCCGATCCACGCCGCCATGCCCCGCACGAAGCGGTGGTGTTCGCGCATCGACCGCAACGCATCGGCCGCGACACGATCCATCAGGCGGAAGTCGCCGGTGTCGACGGGGATGTCGACGTTCGCGATGCGCCGGATCAGTCGGTAGAAGGCGGCGGCGGTCACGCGCTTGAACCAGGTCTCGCCGGCTCGGGCGACGCGTTGGCCGAATACGACCTGATAGCCCTCGCGCCACCGCGCGACCATCTCCCCGATCACCTCGGGGGGATCCTGCAGGTCAGAGTCGATCACCACGACCGCGTCGCCCCGCGCGTAATCGAGGCCGGCGGTGATGGCGATCTGGTGCCCGAAGTTCCGCGAGAGGATAAGGGCACGCACGCGCGGGTCCGCCTCGCACAGGCGACGCATCGCCTCCCGGGACCCGTCCCGGCTGCCATCGTCGACGAGGACCATCTCCCACGTGCCATCAAGCGCGTCAAGCACTTGTCGGCAACGATCATAGAACCGCGGGATCGTCACCGCCTCGTTCCAGACGGGGGCGACGACCGAAAGCGTCGGCGCGTCGCCGGCGATGGTGTCGGGACCGTCCGGCATGGCGGGGTCAGCGTACCGCACGGGCATCGCCCGACGCGGGCGCCGTCGGTGGCGCTGGTCGCTAGGCGAGGATCGCGGCCGGGGCCGGGAAGCGCCGCCGGATCGCCGCGGGATCGCCAAGCCACGCCGGGGGGTTGTAGATCACGACGAGGTCGATGGGCGGCAACGGCGGGTCCGGCTGGTCCGGGGCAAGGCGAACCACGCTCCCATCCGCACGGAGGGATCCCGTCCGGAGGGCCGCGACCAGGCCGGCGAGGCGCTCGCCGTGGTCGGTCGATGCGCCGAGGATCGACCGGCCTTGCCAACCGGGGTGGTAGTCCTGCAGGAAGGCGGTCGCGTAGCCCCCGCCATCCGGCGTCTCGAACACGACAGCGTCGGGACCCGGCCGGGCCTCGCGCAGGCTTCGCAGGATGACGCCGGGCAGCTCGACGCCAAGCGCGAGGGCGGCGATCTCGTAGGCCACGAGGGGTGCCTCACGCTCGAGGCGTTGCGCCCGGGCCCACGCCAGGAACTCGGCACCGGCGCGCGCGTCCGGTTCGCTTCCGCCGTCGCCCGCGCAGGCGGGGCCGGCTCGCAGATGCGGGTTGCGCGCGTCGAGGTCGTCGAGGGCGAGGGCCAACACTGACCCACCTTGGCCGGGGACGGCGGCGTCAAGCCAACCGCGCCCCTCGGCGACGGCAAGGGCCACGAGGCCGAAGGCGAACGTCCGTGCCCGTGACGGGTCGGCGTGGATCCGCGCGATGAACTCGGGCGTCACGCGGGCGGGACGCCGATCGCTGGCAACGACATGCCGGGCGGGTACCCGATCTCGCCAAGGGCGTCGACCACCACCGACACGTCGGCCTTGCGCGGGTCAAGGACCACCGTGAGAGTCCCGCCGGGGACATCGACAACCAGGTCGATGACACCGGGCAGGAGGAACAGCTCGGAGGCGATGAGGGCCTCGGCGGTCGATGCGCAACAACTCGTCCCGACCACCGGCCGTTCGACCAGGGCCGGGACGTGCCACGTCAGGGTTGCGGGCGCGGACGGCGCCGGATTAGCGATTCCCATCGGCACAAGCATAGGCGCCGGGGCGCGTCAGTCCAGGATGAAGCGCCGGCGGCCACGGTCGACCCCGAGGGCAGACGCCGGAACACCCGCGGCCCGGGCAATCGCGGGCAGAACGACCGTCTCGAGGTCGCGGCGCGTCAGGCGGACCAACCGGTCGATGGCGTAGAGGGGGCCGTTGTGCACGATGATCCCGCCGTAGGCGGCCGTCACCTCGGCGACGAACGGGCGCATCAGGTCGGGATCGGCAAGCCATCGGGGCGCGATGACCGTGCCGGGGCGTGACGGCCTGCCAAGTCGATCCGGCAACCCGAGGGCGGCGGCCGGCACGTCAAGGCGCAGCGGCAGGTCGGCAGGGTGCGGTCGCACGTAGGTGGTGACGATCGCGGGGCACGACTCGAGGATCGCCATCGCCGCGGGATCCGGGGACGGGAACTGGCCGGCATCGAGTACCACCGGCCAACTCCATCCGTCGGGCATGGCGGCGAGGACCTCGCCGTCGCGCGGGCGCTCGCCGGGACCGCCCATCCCGGGAGGCGCCTCCGCCTCGAGGGCGTTGACCAGGACGGCGGCGCGCTGGGTCTTGGCGAGGCCGAGGAGGCGGGCACCGCACGCGACCGCGTCGAGGTGCAGGGCCCGCGTCGCGACGAGGAGGGCGCCCGCGCGGTCAGCGGCGCCGCCCCACCGGGCGACCGCTGGTCCGCCGGCCATGTGCGCGAGGTCGCCATGCAGGCTGCCGTCGATCCAGATCGTCGTGCGCGCGCCCGCGACGACCCCGGCGGCGCGACGAAGCGCCTCGTGCGCGGCGGCCGTCTCGAGCGACCGCATCAGGAGGTCGCGAGCCGAGGACGCCGCCGCGTCGTCGTACCGGGCAGGCAGCGCCTCGACCTCGGCGAGGTCAATCCGACCGACCGGTTCCGGCCCGAGGGCGGAAGCCATCGAGACGACTAGGTGCGCGCCCGTCGCAAGGGAGACCGCGTGCCCGGTGCCGTCAACGCCGACGCCGAGGCGCCGTTCCGGTGACGCAGGGGGCAGGGGGAGCCAACGGGCGCGAAGCGGCGGGACGAGGCGCGCACCGACCTCGCTGGTCGCGACCCGGCGGATGGCGTCCCGGTTCGCCTCGGCCGCGCGGACCACGTGGCCGATCGCGCTCACGCGGGACCGCCGCCACGCGCGCCGCTACTCCCCCGCATCGACGATCCGCACGGCACGCCGGCGCGTCGATCCCTCGACCGGCGCGCCGACGGTGACGGTGACTGCCTCGCCGAACAGCATGTGCTCGCGCAGGTGGGCGGGCGTCATGTCGACCTCGGTGGCCACGTCGAACGAGTGTTCGACCCCCACCGAGTCGCGGACGTTCACCGTCGACGCATGGCCGATGTCGCGCGCGTAAACCGCCGTCACGTGCCCCGTGATCGTTTCGGGCCGGAGGAAGAGGCTGATCGCCACGCGGACCATGCCGATCGCGACCATCGTGGTGGCGATCGCGACCCCGCGTCGGGCGCGGACGCGCCACCCGGTGGCGCCGGCAGTGGCCCACGTGACGATGCCCGCGATCAGGGACCCCATCGACCGAGTGTAACCGCCGGGTCGCGGGCCATGGTGTCGATGGCGGAGGCAACCGCCCGGTACGCTTCGCCGATGCCGACGCCTTCCTTCCTCGCACGCCGCCTGCGGGGCGGCGCCCGCCGTGCCGCGCCTGACGGGGCTTCCCCGGCCTCGCCCATTGCCGTGGACCCCTCGGACCCGGACCTCTGGGGCATCTGGGCGGACGTCCGGAGGTCGGTCCTGCCGTCAGGCACGCGCGTGGTCACCGCCCGGCTGCCCCATGGCGGCTCCGTGAGCCTCGCGATCGGCATCGAGGTCGGGTCACGCATGGAGGCGGCCGAGGAGGCCGGCGCCTGCCATGTGCTCGAGCACATGGTCTTCCGCGGCAGCGAGCGATGGCCGACGAGCTTCGACCTCACGGCGGCGATCGAGAACGCCGGTGGCACGCTCGACGGGTACACCCATCGCGAGGCGACCGTCTTCCATGCGCGCCTCCCGCGCGCCTCGATGCGCCATGCGCTCGACCTGATCATCGACATGGTCCGCCGGCCGCACCTCCGGCCCGACGACTTCGCGACCGAACGCGACGTCGTCCTGGAGGAGGTGCGCCAGGACGCGGAGGCGAGCGGGGTCGTGGCGGAGGAGACGCTCGACGAGTTGCTCTGGCCCGACCACGCGCTCAACCGGTCACCCGCGGGGACCGAGGCGTCGGTCGGCGCGATGGACGTCGGCACCATGCGGCGCCTCTGGTCGTGGGGCTACGTGCCCGCCCGGCTTGTCGTAGCCATCGCCGGGGACGTGGACCACGCCGAGGTCACGGACCTGGTAGCGACGCTGGTCGAAGGGTGGGCCCCGGGGGATGCCCCGCCGGCCGCGTCGCCGGTCCCGGAGCCGCCGACGGTCGCGCGCCTGGAATCCCGGTGGGGGGAAGGCCAGACCGCGTACGTCTACGCCGGGGTACGCGGCGTCGCCACGGGCGACCCCGACCGGCCCGCCCTGGAGCTGCTGAGTTGCGCCGTCGGCGAACTCGCGTCATCGCGGCTATGGGCGGACTTGCGGGACGCGCGGGGCCTTGCGTACGACGTGGGGTCAGAGGTGGTGACGTACAAGGACAGCGGGTCGCTCCTGATGTGGGCGGGGGTCTCGGCCCGCCGGCAGACGGAGGCGGTCGCTTGCCTGGTCGCCCAGGTGCGCCGGGCGTCTCGCGGCCTCGACGAGGAGGAATTCTCGCGGGCGCGCAACTTCATCCTCGGGGAGCTCGCGATGTCGTGCGAGACCTCCGAGGACATGGCGCACTGGCTGCTCTGGGGGGAACTCGGGCAAGGGCGCCTGGTCGCACCCGGGATGGTGCGCGCGGCGTACGAGCGACTGACCCTGGCGGACGTGGCGCGCGTCGCCCGCAGGTGGTCGACCGACTGCCTGCAGGTCTCGATCGCCGGCCCGGCACCCCGGCGCGGCGCCAAGCTCTCGCACCTGCTCACGGCAGGCGACGACGAAGGCGTGGACGTGCAAGGCGCGCCACGCGTGGCGCGGCCTCGACCGCTACGGGTCCGTCGCCCGAAAGCCTAGGACGCCAAGCCTGATCAGCCCGGTGTATCGAGCCGGTGCAGGTCACGGACGCGTCGCGACGACGTGGGAAGGGGTGGGCACGCAGGGACTCGAACCCCGGACCTCTACCATGTCAAGGTAGCGCTCTAACCAACTGAGCTACGTGCCCTAGCGCGATGCGGACATGCGTGGAGCGGGCAACGGGACTCGAACCCGTGGTCTCAACCTTGGGAAGGTCGCGTGTTACCACTACACCATGCCCGCGGGGCGCCCGAAGTGTAGCACCGGTGC
>CAMBEO010000057.1 GCA_945865725.1 Thermoflexus hugenholtzii JAD2
CGCGTGGACGGAAGGTGCCCCCGACTGCACGGAAGGCGCGATTCCTGCCGCGTCGCGGCGCCGTCGGTGCCGCGCCGATCGTTTCGTCGACCTGTCGCGGATCGCCCGGCCAATGGCGGCCGCGCATCCACCCGGCCGGCTACCGCGGCCGCCGCCACGTTCGCGGCGGGGGCTCCGGTGGGGTTGGTCCGCGGGCATCCCTGCCCGCCGGGGTGGCGTCGCCCAGGGTGTCGCGCCAACCGCCAGGCGCGCGCACCGGGTGCGCAGGCATCCTGCCCGCCGGGACGGGGGAGCGAGGGCCGTTTCCGGTTCGCCATCTGGTAGCCGTCCGGGGACCTTGCCCTTGGGTGATCGTCCCACGGCGGCAGGGCGGGCAAGGAT
The DNA here is from genome assembly GCA_945865725.1 of Thermoflexus hugenholtzii JAD2. Taxonomy (GTDB): domain Bacteria; phylum Chloroflexota; class UBA11872; order UBA12225; family UBA12225; genus CAILQO01. The sequence continues at coordinate 382 of CAMBEO010000057.1, forward strand.
GCCCGCGGACCACGGATCACGCTGCAATCAGGGGCTGGTCGCCGACCATTCCCACCGACCGCCGTACTGTCGGACAGGCTCCTCGGCGTGCGTACCGGGTGCGCGGCACCAGCCGCTGGAACTCGACCGCCGTCGGCGCCGCGCCGAACGTTTCGTCGACCTGTCGCGGATCGCCCGGCCAATGGCGGCCGTGCGTCCACCCGGTCGGCTACCGCGGCCGCCACCACGTTCGCGGCGGGGGCTCCGGTGGGGTTGGTCCGCGGGCATCCCTGCCCGCCGGGGTGGCGTCGCCCAGGGTGTCGCGCCAACCGCCATGCGTGGGTACCGGGTGCGCGGGCATCCTGCCCGCTCCGCCGCCGCGTCGGCCCCCGGGCGCGCGCTCCAGGGGCGCGCGCGCCTCGGGCCTCCTGGTCCGCGGGCATCCCTGCCCGCCGGTGCGGGGAGAGCACGGGCCGTTTCCGGTTCGCCATCTGGTAGCCGTCCGGGGACCTTGCCCTTGGGGTTATCGTCCCACGGCGGCAGGTCGGGCAAGGATGCCCGCGGACCACGGATCACGCTGCAACCAGAGGCTGGTCGCCGACCATCCCCACCGACCGCCGTCATGTCGGACGGACCCCTCGGCGTGCGTACCGGGTGCGCGGCACCAGCCGCTGGACCTCGACCGCCACCGTCGCGCGCGCCGACCGGACGCCCCCTACCCGCGTCGGGAAGGGGTCCGGGGGGTCAGGCCCGTTCGTCGCCGAGCGACCCCGCGCGCTCCAGGCCCCTAGTCCGCGCCAACGGCGACCACGGCGATGGTCAGCGGCACCGGCGCGCTGGCGCCCGGAGCCGCCGTGCCCGCCACTGCATAAAAATAGGCAACGAGGTGCGCCCGGTCCCCCGCAGCGAGGCCCGCGACCCCCTTCACGAGGGGCAGCGTCGCGGTCGCGCCGTTCACGCCGATGTCCTGTGCCCCGTGCGACAGCCCGGCCCGCGGACCACCCCCGAGGAAGAAGTCGGTGATGGTCCCAGCGGATCCCTTCGCCGGGCGTGCGACCGGTGGGACCCCGCGCAGGCTTGCACCCTTTCGCACGTTGCCCGCGCCGTCGAGGACCTCAAGGTCGCCGTTGGCCATCGGGCGGACCGTCGGCCCGACGGGCGGCCCGCCAGTCGTCTCCACGACTGCCCCAACGGCGCCAGAAACGTCGACGCGGGCGTCGGCGAAGGCGACGGCGGCATCGCACGGCGTCGGCGCGCCCGCCGCGTCGAGGCACCGAAGCAGCGCCGCGCGCACGTGGGGTGCCGGAGCATCCGAGATGAGGGTGACGTAGCCGACGAGGGGCTTCCCGGTTCCCGGCGCCTCGGCGGCGACCGCGAACGTCGCCCGCACGACCGTCATGCCCGGCACGAGGTCGCCGAGGGTGATCGCGGTCGTCTGCACCCGTCCCGGCCCGGTGACCACCACGTCGCTGGCCAAGGTGTTCGTGGCGACCGGCACGGTGTCGACCGCGAACGGCGTGAAGGCACCGTTGGTCAGGACCGTGCCTGCAAGCAGGATCGCGATGATCGCGCCCACTGCCCACACCGCAGGCCCGCCCAGGAAAGGCGCCGGGCGGCGGGCGGGCATCGCCGTCGTCGATGGCTCAAGCGCCTCGCCCCGTCTCCGCCGCTTGCCCCCTCCGGGACCGGACGCTTGGCGCGGGCCGGTCGCCACGGTCGCGACCGCGGCGGGGGCGGGGGCGCCAGTCCCGGACCCGGGAATCGATGACCGCGCCGGGACGCTGACAGGCGCCGCCGGTTCGCCCGGACCCTCGTTCGCCGGTTCGGCCACCGGTGCCGGAGGGACGCCGGCGCTCCCAGTCGATCGCGAGTGAGCCTCGCCCGCCGGGCCAGGTTCGGGCGCCGCCGGGGCAACCTCGTGCGCCGCCACCACGTGCGGGTCTTCGGGTGCCGTGACCGCTTCCAGTACGCCGACGACCACCAGATCGTCGACCGGCGCCGGGCCAACTTCCGGTGCCACCGGCACGTCCACTGGCACGTCCACCGGCAGGTCGTCCTCTGTTGGCCCGGCTACCCGAGTGGCCGTGAAATCGCCGCCCGACGCGCCGGCGACCTCAGGAACAGCCGTCGCTGCCGGGTCAGCCGGGGTGCCCGAGCCACTCGAGTCGGACGGGGCCGCCTCGACCGGGATGGATGGTGCGCCCGCATTGGCGTCGGGCATGACGTTGTCCACGGGTGTCTGGCCTGACGACACGATGCGCACCGGACCCCCGTCGGCGGAATCAACACCAGTCACGTCAGCACAAGCTCCCGCAGAAATGTCCGGCCCGCGCGTGCGAACCCCCGGATGCGCACGATCACGCCCATCCGCCCGTCCGCCCGCCACGAGGCTTCTCGAACATAAATGAGATAACGCGCCCGGGGCGGGCATGTTTCCTTATCTCATGCGCGCGGGGTCGTGCAACCGTCACGTGCGGGGGCGCGGCCGCCGCGTCGCCGCCATGCCAGCGCAGTGGTTCGCGCGCATCACGCGGCGTGCCCTCGTGGCGCGGTCATCAACGGACTTCGTCGATGCCCCCGGGCGGCTGGATCGCCGCGAAGACGAACGACAACGTCGTCGACTGGCCTTGCATCGTCGATGGTGCGGATCCCGGCAAGTAGACGTACAGCACGACGTACTCGAGGTTGCCGGGGATGGCCGTCGCATTCGCCGAGGCGACTTCGGGGATGGCAAGGAGGCGGGACCCCCATGGCACCGCCGTGCCAGGGGTGACGACCGGGCTGCCGCCGAAGCTGCCGAGGTAGCAGCTGGCGGTCTCACTGGCGGGCGCGCACCCCGTCGCGACGTTGTTCGCGGTCAGCACCGGCACGCCAGTCACCTCGATGGCCGCGCCGCCGCCGGTCACCGGGAACTGGAGGGCCGCGCCGCTGACGGCGACCCCGACCGGTAGGCCGGCGCCCCCCCCGGCGTTCGTGGGCACGACGGGAGTTGCGCCCGTCACCAGGGCGACGACCGGGACGAGCGATGACGCCTGCAGGCACGAGACCGGCAGCGGGGGCGACGCCGCGTTCCGGCAGCGGAACCCGGCGATGCGCAGCCCGCCAACCGGATCGGCGTCGAGATTCGACGACACGTCAGCCAGGATCGCGAGGAAGAGGTTCACCGGCACGTCGCCGTCGTTCAGGAGGCTGCCGCTGGTCGCCGTCACTGCCCCGGGCACCAGACTGGAGATGGACAGTTGCACCCCTTGCGCCTGGAGGTTGACGACGGCCGTGCGGAAGCTGCTGACCACCGGCTGCGCTTGCCCGGTAAAGAAGGCGCTGGTCGTCTGCCGCAACGCGACGCCGGCAAGCATCAGGAAGATGCCGGTGACCAGCAGCCAGAGGCCACGCCAGCCGACCGCGTCGTTCGCAGCCCGCGCGAGGCGGCCGATGCGTGACGCGACCGCGGGACCAGTGAGGCGCCGGCGCGTCCAGTCCTCGAGGCCACCCACCGCGCGCACGTCTGGCCACGCCGCGGCGCCGGGCGGCGCGGCCGCGCCTTGCGTCGCTGGTACCGGCGACGGTGCCATCGGCCCGCCTTCACTCCCGGGCGCGCGCGCGGGGAGGCCGTCGGGCACGGTCATCGCGCCCGCGTCCCGGCGACGCGCCGCCGCTGCCGCCATGCCGTCGCGCCCCGAACGGCGGCGAGCGCCGCCCATCCCCCAAGGAGCGCCCCCGGGACCCCCACCAGGCCGACCTGCCCGGCCGGGTGGCGCGCGGCGTCGTAACCGTAACCAAGCCACGGCACCCAGAAGACCGCGCGCCACGCCACCCCGTACAGCTCGATCTGCCACGGGTCCGGCACCCCGTTCGCGTCGCCCTGCGTGCGGATCAACGGCGCGGGGTTGTACGGGTCGTCGTTCACCCGCAGGAACACGATCCGGTGCGTCACCGTGATCGGTGGCGAGGCCGGCCGCCGGTACGAGAGGATGTCGCCCTCCTTCAACGCGAGCGGCGGGACCGGCTCGACGATCACGACGGACCCGGCCGGGATGGTGGGTGCCATGCTCCCGGTACGTACGACGTACGCCTCGTAGGCGAGGATGCGCGACCCGAAGGCCAGCGCGCCCGCGCCGAGGGCCACCGCGCACACCGTCATCACCGCGAGGTCCACGGCGCTGCCCCACCCGAAGCGGCGCCGCACGCGTCGCCGGGGCACCCCCGGCAAGGTCGCAGGCAACGGCAGGCCGGGTGCCGGGATCATGGCAGCTCGCCGTCCGCCGACTCGGCGGGAGGTACCGACCGCATGTGCAGCACCGCCGGGGTCGGCGACGCGCGCGACCCGAGGAACGGGCTTGGCGTCGGCGGCGGCGGCCCGGGCGTCGCCGGGTCGCCATGCGCCCCGACCGGCGTCGACGTCGGGAACGTCGCCAGCGCCGGCAGTGGGGAAGGCACCGGCGACGGCGTGCCCGGCCCGTACGTGCGCGTCGCCGGCACCGGCGTATTTGGTTCTCCATGCGCGCCGACCGGCGTCGTCGTCGGCGTGACCGTCCGCGTGATCGTCGGCGTCAACGTATTCGTCGGGGTGTAGACGATCGCGCCCGCTACCGCCGTCGCCGTCGGTATGGGCGTCGGTGTCAGCATCGAACACGTCTGCGGCGTCGTCGGCGCCGGTTCCTGCGACGCCACGAACGTGAACTTCAGCGACGCCGCCAGCCCCATGAACTCGCGTCCCGCGGTCTCGGGCAGGGTGATCCGCACCCGGACGAAGTCCTTGGCGCCCGCCTTGAGGGTCGTGCCGGGGTACCCGATGAGGATGCCCCCGTTCACGGCCTTGCACATGAATATATTGTACGTCGCCTGACCCGGGCAGGTCGATGGCGTCGCCGCGGACCACGGTTCGGAACAGCGGTCGAGGCCGATCTGCAACCCGTTCACGTAGTCCACGAGCAGCACGGGCGGGGGCGAGGTGGCGCTCTCCGTGGTCAGGGTCAGCGACCCGATAGCCTCGTTCCCGGCGTTCACGAGCACCAGCGAGCCCGACGCCGACTCGCCGGCGAGGAGGTCGGACGCGGCGGCGATCCAGGTGTTCGGCCGCTCGACCGTCAACTCGACGTACCCGGTCAGGAAGGCGCTGTTCGGGTTGCGGACGATGAAGGTCGACGCCGCGTACGTCTCCTGGTTGACCACCAACCCGGCGAGGCCGAGCATGAGGAGGGCGGTCATCAACCAGCGCCAGCGCCCCTCGAGGCGCCACTCCTGGTCGTCGATGCCGCGGGCATCCTCATCGAGATGCACGGCGTGCGGGAGCGTGGCCCCGTTCGGGGGAGGCCATGCCGGCGCGGTCGCCCCGGGCACGGCCACGCCGACCGCGGGCGACGCCAGCGGCTCGGGTGGGACCCCTGGTATGCCTGCGGCCGTTGCCAAGCCGTCGCCCTTCCGCCTCGCGGGCGATGACGGTGCCCCCGGTCCACGCGCGGTGGTCGCCAAGCCCTCGCCGCTCCACCACGAGGTGAGGCGTCCCGGCGCTGGTGCGCCCGCGCGCCACCGCCGCCGGGACAAGGCCTCCCGGGCGCATCATCCTGATGGTAGCAGCGTTCATCCGACGCTTCCGTGAGGATTGACCGTTCACCACTCGAACGGCGCGGCACGGGCCGGTCGTCCACGGGCGTCCGTACCGCGGATCTTCGGGGGTCCGTACTCGCCCCGGAAGTCGGGGAAGGTCGATGCTGCCCGCCTCTCTCGCGACGCGCGGGAGGGGCTGGGGCGGCCTGGCCCCCTCTCCTCCCGGGAGAGGGGGCCAGGGGGATGAGGGCAGGCCAGGAGCCGCCTACCCTGCCAGCACGCCCGGCCGCGCCGCGCCGACCAGCCAATCGGGCAGGAGCCTGCGCACGCCACTGGAAACTGCCTCCCACGCCGGCCGGACCGCGCCCGCAAGGCCATCCGCCCACGTCGCGGCCGTCGTGCTGGCGTCGGGCGCCGTCGTGGACCTGCCCGTCACGGGCCGGACGGGTTCAGGCGTCCCGGTCGGGGCCACGGCGCGCGGGTATGCCTGTGAAAGCTCGGGCGCGACCTCCTCGTTGCGGTACAGGCCGACCGCCTTGGCGATGTCTCCACCCAGGAGTGTTGTCACCTGCCCCGCCGCCGCGAACGGCATGTCCTCCAGCCAGTATTGGAAGGTCGCCCGTTGCATCCGCAGCACCACGCTGGTCGGCAGCCGCGCCACGCTCACTGGCAGCCCGTAATGGTTCAGCCAGTCGTCGTCGGTCAAGACGTGGTTCGCCAGCCTCCGCATCACCTGGGGATCAAGGTCGGGGATGTCGTTCCCCTGCAGGTCACGTCCGGTGAGGATGTTGCCGACGTGCAAGCGCACGACCTCCTGGAACGTCAGCCCCAGGTCCGGCCCGATGTCGAATGGCGGCGGGATCTGGTACCGGCTCTCAAGGATCGCGTCGTACCCCTTCTCGTGCAACTCGTCGAACACGTTCACGAAAAGGGTCTCGTTGCGGTCGGCGCGCCACTGCAACACGTAGCGCTGGAAGACCTGCACCGGGAAGCCGTCGCGCACGAACCGCCGGCTGGCCGGGTATCCGAGGGCGCGCACGCCCCCGCGCCGGGTGAACTCGACATGGAACGACGCCTGCCCGTCGTCAATCACCGCGTACCCCACGCCCCCGCGACCGCCAAACCCGTTCGCCTGCGTGTAGAACCACCCGCCTTGGATCGCCCGGTCCGGTTCCTCAGGGATGTCCGACAGCACTGCGACGCTGAAGATCGAGGTGCAGAGCGTGCTGACCGTGAGCGTCTGCGACTCGCCGTCGAACCGTGCCGGCAGCACGAAGACGCCCGCGGGGCAGGCCGGCGTCGCCTCCTCCGGCAAGCGGATGACGACCACCCCCATCCGGTCCGGGTCCCCGGTCGCCGCCTCGAGGTCGACCGGGTCAAACGCCAGGCGCACCACCACTGGTTCCTGGTGCTCGACCAGCTTGCGCCCGGACAAGTTGTCGTAAAGGGAGACCTGGATGGACCGGCGCAGGGAGACCGACGGGGCCTCGCCCTCCGCCGGCGGCCGCGCGGCATCGCGAAGAACGGGGCTGGCCTCGGTAACGGTCGCCGGGTCGCGCGCCTCGACGACGGCGACGACGCCAATGCCGCTCGGCGCGACAAAGTTCACCGAGGACTGCGCCTGCGTTGGCGCGCCGAGGGACGCCTCGCCGACCTGCCCGGCCGGGGCGACCGCCGCTTGCAGACGCACGCCGTCGGGTTGCCCGACGAGGCCGTACGGCGTGGCCGTCGGGATCGGGGTGGCCGTCGGTACGGGTGTACTCGTCGGCTGCGGCGTCTCGGTCGGCACCGCGGTCGGTTTTGGCGGCGGGGCCGCGCCGCCCACCGGTCCGGCCGCGGGTACCGCCGTCGGCGGCGGCGCGCCCAGGACCGTGAACATGCCGGCGCCCACGACGGTCCTCGCGTTCACCGTTACCGACACCGCCCGAGCGCCCGAGCCCGCCCCCGCGTCCACCGCGAGGCTGGCGGTGATCTCGGTCGGGCTCGTCACCACGACGTTTGACACGGTGATGCCGTCGCCGAACGAGACCGCCGCCGGCGGCGCGTAGCCGTTCCCGGTGATCGTCACCTGCAGCGTCGCCCCCGGCACTGCGGAATCCGGTGACACCGTCGTGACAACCAGGCCACCGACCACGGTGAACCGCGACGGCGCGGTAACGACCGCGCTTCCATCGCCGTTGCTCAGGATCACGTCCCGCACCGATGCGTCCGCGCCGGCGGCCACCGTGATCGTGACCCTGACGACGCTCGACGAGACGTAGGTCACCGAGTCGACCGTCACGCCCGCGCCGCTGATGGACACGCCGAGCGACGGCAGGAATCCTGTGCCCGCGATCACGATGTCGGTGAGGGATGACCCCTGCGCGATCGCATCGGGACTCATGTACACGAACTGGGGCCCGGTATTGACCGCGAAGGTTCCCGCGGCCGTCACGATCAAAGGCGACCGGTCGCCGTTGTCGAACACCAGTGACCGGTTCCCGGGATTGGCGTTCGACGCGACCTTCACGACCGCATCGACCCGGCTCGCGTTCACCCAGCTCATCGACTCCACGATGATCGTCGAGTCGACCTGGTCATTGAGTCGGAACGAGATCGCCGCCCCGGGCCGGAAGTTGGTCCCGCTGACCGTCACCGTCCCGGTCGCGCCGATGCCGAGGCTCGCCGGGCTCACGCCAGTCAGGCTTGCCGACGGGTTGACCGTGATGGCGCCCAGGAGCGTGAACGACCCACCGTCGGCGTTCGTCACTGTCAGGTCGCGCGTTCCCGGCGTCGCACCGGCATCGACGTCGATCTGGCCACGGATTGCCGCGCCCGAATCGGCGACCAGGCCCGGCTTGACGGTGATGCCGCTGCCGGCACCGAACGACACGACCGGCCCGGAAGCGAATCCCGCGCCGCTTATGAGCAGGGAAACGAACGTCGCGCCGCGCCCGACCGTGACCTGCCCGACCTCGCCGACGTACGCCGTCGACAAGGACGGGCCACCGACGATCATGACCAGGTCGAGGGCGCTCGTCACCGCCGCGCCGCCGTCGTCGTTCGTCAAGACCAGCTTGCGTGCGCCGACCTGAACCGACGCGCCCACGCTGATCAAGGCCGTCAGGCTTGTCGAACTGTTCACTACCAGCGAGGTCACCTTGATCCCGCCGTCGGTGTTCAACGTGAACCCGAGCCTCGTGCGTGCCCCCGCGACGAAGCCGGTGCCGGCGATCATCACCTGCTTGTTGGTCGCACCCACGCCGAGGAGCACGGTCTGCCCTGCCGTCGGCGTCCCCGTGTATGCGACGCCGGTCATCGTCGGGACCGTCACGACCTCGAACGCGAAGTTTGACGACGACAGCAGGCTGCCCGTCCCTCCGTCGCCGTTCGTGACCGTGATCGTGCGCTTGCCGGACTTGGCCGTCGTGTTGCCGACGGAGGTCACGTCGAACTTGAGGAGCACCCAGAGGAGGTGGTCGTTCTTCCGCACCGTCTCGAGCACGGTGATGCCGTTGTCGGCGGCGTTCGCAGAGTCCGGGTACGAGATCGAGACGGTCGCCCCGGTGTCAAAGTTGGTCCCGCAGACCGCGATGCGCATCGTCGTCTCGGGGGCCGGCTCGTTCGGCTGCGGACAGGCGGGCGCCGCCGACTGCCCCGGCACGAGGGTCGCGGTCGGTGACGGCGTCACCGTCGGCGTGGAAGTGGGGCCACCCGCAACCGGCGTGGTCGTCGGCGTCACCGTCGGGTACGCCTCGTCGACCGCCCCGAGGCGCCGCCCGCGCGGGCTGACCGCCAGCACCGTCGGTCCCCCGAGGATCGTGAAGACCTGGCACGTCGCCACGGGCGTCGGCGTCGGTGTCCCCACCCCCGCGCTGCCCTGCGCGCACGCCAGGCTCGAACGGGTCACGACGAGCGGCGTGCCGCCGGGATCCTGCAAGTCGATCGAGAGCGCCCGCGCGCCGAGCGTCGCCGTCGACGACACCGTCACTTGCACCGTGAGCTGCGTCCCGTCGGCGTTGACCGACGTCCGGGCGTCGTCCACCGCGACAAGGGGGTCAGCCACGAGGGTCGATACGTTCAGGAAGCGCACACGTGGGGTCAGGCCCGACGTCGAGAAGAAGCCCTGCCCGGTGACCTGCACCGGGAAGGCGACCGCCCCGACGCCAAGGGCCTGGGGCGCGACGGCGCTGAAGGCGAGGGAGTTGACGGAGAACCCCGTCGATGCGATGCCCCCGTCAAGGTTCGTCAGCGTGATCGTCCGGTACCCGACCGGCGCGTCGGCATCGATGCGGATGCCGAACGTCACCGTCGTCGAGTTCACGAGCGTCGGCGCCCCGATGGACGCGTCCAGGCTCATGTTTACCGTCGCCGCATACGCAGACCCGGAGCCGACGGTGACGCCAACGTTGCTCGACTGGAGGTTCGAACCGCGGAGCGTGACGAGGTACGTCCGTCCAGCGCCGAGACCCGCCGGCGTGATGCTTGAGATCACCGGCGGCGGGTTGACCGTGAAGGCGTTCGCGAGGGTCGCGGTGCCCCCGTCCAGGTTAGTGACGCTGATCGAGCGGGCGCCCGTGATCGCCGACGCCGCGATCGCGATGCCGACTTGCAGCTGCGCGCCGAGGTTGCTCGAGACGCGCGAGGCGATCGTCACCTGGGTGCCGGACGTGTCGCCCGCCCGCGTGAAGGCGACCGTCGCGTCGGATCGCAAGTTGGTCCCGGCAAGGGTCACGGTCCGGTTGGTCGCACCGGCCCCGAAGTTGTCGTTGTCAGTGATCCCGGCCAGCGTCGGTCGCGCGGTCACCTCGATGGCCGCCGCGAATGCCGTGCGGCCGAGGTCGGGGTTCACGACACGCAGGGCATACGTGCCAAGGACCGCGTTCGCGTCAACCGCGACGGACGCGACCAGCGAGGCACCTCCGGCCGCCACGGTCACACCCGAGACAGTGATGGCCGGGAAGACGGTGCCGCCGCCATCGACCGCCACGACTGTCGGCGTGCCCCCGACCGTGGCCAGGTCGCCCCCGGCAAGGTAGATCGGTCGCGCGGTCGCAGCCTGGCCGTACTGAATCGTCGTCGTCGACGCCGAGTCGACCGTGCGTCCGATCGCGGCGATGCGCGGCCCTGGCGCGACGGCGAACGTCCCGGTCGTCGCCAAGCCCTCGGGTGACGTGATCGTCATCGAGTACGTGCCTGGCGCCGCGCTCGACGCGATGGTGACCGGCACCAGCAGTCTCGTCCCCGATGCCCCGGCGGCAATCGCGCCGGCGGTGATCACGGTGCCCGTCACGTCCGTCCCACCGCTCGCAAACGAGGCGGTCGATGCGGGGTTTAGGCCGGTGCCGGTGATCGTCAGAAGCGCGCTCACCGCCCCCGCGCCGACTGAGGCCGGCGTGATCGTCACCGCGCCCGTCGTCACGATCGAAATGGCGCCGGCGACCACCTTCGTGCCGCCATCGAGGTTGGTGATCGTCAAGTCGCGAGGGCCGCCAAACGCCGACGACGGCACCGTCGCCCGGAACGTCAGCTGCGTGGCACTGGCGACCTGGACGCCGCTCGCGGTCACGTCGGCGACCAGCTGTCCCGATGCCGGGCCGAACGCCACCGTGGTGCCGCTGCCGAAGCCGGTGCCCGCGAGCGAGACGGCGAAGGTCGTCGACCCACTCGATGGCGGGTTGAGGTAGCTCGGCGACACGCTCGTGGCCGTCGGGCGCGGCGTGATCACCAGGGCGCCATTCAGGGCGCACCCTGGCTCCGTGCCGCCGTCCGCGTTATCGACGCCGATCCATACGGGACCGGTAAGCGCGTCCGCACCGACCGTGACCTTCGCGGAAAGCGCCGTGGTCGTGCGGGCGGTGACGGTGACGGTCGCCCCGGTCACCACCGAGAGCGTGCCCGGCCACGTGGTGTTCGCCGTGGTCGGCATGCCGCATTGCGTGAACGAGCCCCCGCCCGAGGAGACTCGCTTGAGGGCGAGCGATGCGGTCGGGCTGAAACCCGCGCCCGTGAAGGTGAAGGCACGTTCGGTCGCGCCTTGGCCAATCGTCGCCTCCGAGGCACTAACGAGGCGGGGCGACCCGGTGATCTCGAGCGCGTTCGGCACCGTCACGCGCCCGCCATCGCCGTTCACCACCCGCAGTTCTCGCGCCCCGGTCGCCGCCGTGCCCGTGACGCAGGCCGTCAGCGCCAAAAAGGTCGACGAGATGCTCGTGACCGTCGTCGTCACGTCGAAACTGGTATTCGCGAAGGACGCCTGCACGGTGCCGGTGTTCGCGTCGGCGCTAAACCCGGTGCCGGGGACGGTGACCGTGACGCCGGGCGCACCCGCGCCGCAACTTCCCGCCAGGCTGCCCGCACCCTGACCGAGGATGCCGGGCGAAATGCCGCTGACGCTGACCGCCGGGGGAGCGTTGATTTGCATCTGCGTGAGTGCTTCGACCTCGCCGCTCTCGTCCCGGTTGTCGATGAGGATCGAGCGTCGCTC
>CAMBEO010000058.1 GCA_945865725.1 Thermoflexus hugenholtzii JAD2
GGACCTCTTCGCCTACCTGGCCGGGGTCTGCACCGCGAGCATGGCCGGCCTTGCCGTCCCCCAGCTCCTCCCCGCCCCCGCCTGACCCGGATGTGGCAGGACCAGTCACCGGTTGCACGTTCCCAACTGACCCCCGTGAACGGTTACCCCATGCTGGTCCGACCAGTGCCTCGCCACCGTCGGCGCATCACCCTGATCTGGACACATGTGGGTAGCCGCCCATGCCCGCGCCGGGAAGGGGGAGACAAGGACCATCCCCGGCTACCGACGGTGGCCGACGACCCGCGCCGGGACCCCGGCGGCGATGGCCCCGGGCGCGATGTCGCGCGTGACGACCGCCCGGATCGCCACGACGGCCCCGTCGCCGATGGACACGCCGGGAAGGATCACGACGTCGTTGTAGATCATCACGTCGTCACCGATCCTGACCGGCGCGGAGGTCACAGGCGCCTCCAGAATGGGCACCGCCAGGCGCGTCACGTCGTGCGCGTGGGTGAACACCTGGGCCCGGCGCCCGACGTGGCTTCCCCGGCCGATCGTGACCGCCGCCGTGCAATCCACCTGCGCATCGGACAGCACGACCGACCCCTCGCCGAGGACGAAGGAACCCGACCGGTCACCGACCTCAGCGATGCCCAGTCGCACCCGGTCGCGTAACTCCGACCCTGCGCCCAAGGTGAACGTGACGCGCCGGTCAAAATGGACGCCCTCGTGCACGATCGCACCCGCGCCGACCGTGACGCCCGCGCGGCGCAAAGCCTCCCGCCGCAGCGCCGCCACCAGCCGCCACCACGGTCGCACTCGATGCACGTCGGGGATGGCCCCAAGGAGGCGCACGACCAGGAGCCCAGGCAGGAGCCCAGGTCGGCCAAGGCGTGCGGGCACCGTCGCCCTGTCGTCCGTCATCGCGCGATGTCCTCGACAAACTCCCGTATCGCCACCGCTCGTGCGTCCCACGTCCGGCCGCGCACCCACTCCCGCCCGGCGGCGCCCAGGCGTGCCGCGAGGGCGCCGTCCCCAAGGACCCTCGCGATGCCGGTTGCCAGTGCCTCGGGGTCGTCCGGCGGCACCAGCACCGCCGTCGTGCCCGCGGTGACAACCTCGCGCACCGCTGGCACGTCGCTGGCCACGACCGGCTTCCCGGCCGCGAGGTACTCGTACAGCTTGAGGGGGGAGGTGTACCGCGCGCCGATCACCGATCGTGCCGAGTTCGGTAGCACCGCGACGTCGGCCGCCGCCAACCAGAGCGGCACCTGCGCTGGTGGGACATGACCGACCACGTCGACGCCCTCGATTCCCTCGCGAATGACGAAGGCACGGAAGGCCGCGACGTCAGCCGGCGTACCGCCGACGATCGCGATCCGCGTGCCCGGTCGCCGCGAACGCAATGCGGACGCCGCCCTCGCGAGGACGTGCGCCCCCTTCCACGGGAAGAGGTGGCCGGTATACGCGACGAGGTCGCCCCCCATCCCTAGCCCGAGGGTCGCGCGCGCCGTGGCCCGGTCGGGCAGGACGGCAAAGCGGTCCCACGCGACCGCGTCAGGCGCGACGAGGATGCGACCCGGGTCCATCCCCAGTTCCAGGAGGTCGTGGCGCAACCCGTCCGAGATCGCGACGACCCCCGCGAGGCGCGCCAGCACCCGTCGCAACCACGCGCGCGACCACCCGCGCTCCGGCAGGTCGTGCGCCTCCCAGATCACCGGTCGCCCGCGCGCCACGAACGTCGCGGCGGCAAGCACTGGCCAGTCGCGCCCGTAGATGACACGCGCCGTGGAACACGACAGGTAGGCCGAGGCGACGACCGCGAACGAACCCGCCTGCACGCCGAAGGCCAGAGCCGGCAGCACCCCTCGATTGAGCGCCGGCGCGTCGATCGTGACGAGCTTGACCGGGTCGATCACGGGCAACGCCCGCCGACGCAGCGGCGAGCGCAACCGGTACAGCGCGTGCGGGTCGGCGGCGTCCATCCCCTCGAGGTTTGCTCGCGACGGGTGCACCAGCTCGGTCTCCGTGCCGGTCGCGTGGAGGGCGTCCACCATCTGGGCGATCTGGAACGACTGCGCCTTCTCGCTCGGGAACCGCGCGTTCGCCACGTACGCCCAGTGCGCCCCCACCATCGTTATCCGCGTAGGCGATCCCTCCCCCGCTGCGGCGGGAGAGGGAAGGACTGATGCCCGCGGACCAGGCCACCACGGGCGTCTCGCAGTCGCCGCCCAGAGGTCGACCAGTGACGCGATCCCGTCGTCACGCGCGAACCGGGCACCCACGTGCGCCCGCGCCGCCGCGCCCATCGCCGCCCGTCCCACTGGGTCGCTTAGGAGGTCAAGCAGCGCCTTCGCCACCGCCGCGCCGTCACCGACTGGCACGACGAACCCAGTCACGCCATCGATGATCGTGTCGTCCGTCCCCGCCACGTCGGTCGAGACGACCGGTACCCCGGCCGCCCCGGCTTCGAGGGTCACGAGGCTTGTCCCCTCGTACCAGGACGTGAGGGCGTACGCGTCGGCGGCCGCCATCGCCGCCGGACCCCGCGCACCGTCGATGGCGCCCATGAAGCGGACGGCATCCCCGAGCCCGAGCGTCATCGCGAGCGCCTCGAGGTCGGCCCGTCTTGGCCCGTCGCCCGCCACGGCAAGCCGGGTCGCCGGGCGCACCGCGACCACTTGCGCCATCGCGCGCAGGAGGGTGGCGTGGTCCTTGGAGTCGACGAGGCGCGCCATCGACAGCACGAGGGCGTCGCCCTCCGACGTGGTGACCCACTGGCGCAGTTCAGGGTCGGGCACGGCAGCGGCGAACCGTGCGAGGTCGACGGCGACCGGCGCCACGACGACGTCTCCCGGCGCGCCAGTACGTGGCCCCGCCCTCGACACCGCCCCCGACACCGCCCCCGACACCGCCCCCGACACCGCCCCCGACACCGCGCTTGCACCCCGCCAACCGGCATAGAGGTCGCGTTCGCGCGTCGTTCCCGTCCTCACCGTGTCCGCGGCACGCACGATCGCCCGCGCGACCGGCAGGAAGAGCCGCTGTTCCCGTCGTTCCCGCGCCCACCACGGGTTCCCGGCGAAGTCGAAGTGCACCTGCACGTTCAGGGGGCAGCGCGCAAGTCGCGCCACCGCGACCGCGGCGACGCCCGTCGCGAACGGGTCCTGCGCCGAGACGACGTCAATGCCGTGGCGCCGCGCCAGGCGCAACCCCAGCACGATGGCATCAGGCACGAAGCCCAGGCGGTGGCGCGACCGCGTCGGGTACGCCCACGCATTCGGCGCCAAGGGCACCACTTCCGGGTACGGCGATCCGTCAGGGCGACGCGGCCCCGTCTTCACGATGACGTGCAGCGACCGCAAGCGTGACGCGTACTCGACGTGGCGCGCCACCGTGTCGCCGATCGCCGTCACCCCTGGCGGGCGCACCAGCGACCCGTCAAGGCTGATCGCCAGCACGGCGACTCGACGCGAGGGAATGGCCTCGACGGACGCCGTCACGACGCCCCCACCCTCAATCCCTCCCCCGCTGCGGCGGGAGAGGGAAGCACCACCACCGCCCCCGCTGCGGCGGGAGAGGGAAGGACTGATGCCCGCGGACCATTCGACGCCCCCACCATCGTTATCCGCGTATGCGATCCCTCCCCCGCTGCGGCGGGAGAGGGAAGGACTGATGCCCGCGGGGGCGCGATGGCGCGGGGGCGCGATGGCGCGGGAGAAATCACGCCACCTCCCGGAAGGCGTTCGCGATGCCCGCCGCAAAGTGGTCGGTCGTGCGCCCCGACCGGACGTGCGCCTGCCCCGCGCGCGCCTCGTCGGCGACGGCACGCGCCGTCATCTCTTCAGTCGCCATCGAACGGTCGATCGCCGCCCGCAGCGCCCTCACGTCCCCGGCCGGCACCGTCGTCGCGTGCACGCCGGGCACCAGGTACTCCGGCACGGAGGCACGCGCCGTCACCACCACCGGTCGCCCCATCGCAAGGGCATCGAGGCTCACCAGCGTGCCCGAACAGTCCGACCCCACCGGGTCGCCGTCCCCGCAAGTCGGCACGACGACAGCCGTCGCCCCTGCATAGAGGTCGCGCAGCACCGCCGGAGGCACGTCGAGGCGCACCTCCACGCCCGCCGGCAGGTTCACCCCTTCAAGGTTTGCCTTGCCGCAGACGATTACGGTGCGGTGCCCCGACCCGGCGAGGGCCTCTGACAGCGTCCGGTAGTCGCGCGCCGCGTCGCGCCCGGCGGCGAGGAGGTAGCGTCCCGGCGGTGCGGGTGCGGCCGTCGCCGTTGCCAGCTCGGGCCGGAAGAACCGCGCGTCAGTGCCGTTCAGGACCACCGGCAGGCGTTCGGGGCCCAGTCCGAGACGACGCACCAGGAACGCCTGTTGGTCCGCCGAGACGCACGCGATGCGGTCCGCGAGGCGCGCCGCCGCGGCGAGGACCGACGCCCTTGGCCCACCACGGCGCAGGAGGTTGGTCAACGTCATGTTCAGCCACACGATCCGCGGGCGCCGCGCCGCCGGGATCAGGCGCGCGGCGAACAGGAGTGGCCATCCGCCCGTCAAGAACACCACGTCACGTCCGACGAAATGGGGGAGCGTCCGCAGTTGCACGGCATCCGGGCCAAGGCGCCCGATCACGGTCATCACCGTGCGCCGTGCTCGCCCGAGGTCCGGTTCATGGAAGTCGACCGCGACCGGTGCGGGCGCCTCCCATGGCGGCAGCCCATGGTTCGGGTCGGCGCGCAACTGGTTCAGGCCGAAAAGCAGCGTGTCGGGATCGGTTCCCGCCGCGACGCCGGCCAGCAGGCGCCGCTTGCGGGCGGTGAACACGTAGAGGACGTCGATGGGCGCGACCACCTCAACCCCCTGGGATCGCCGCGGCGACACCGTCGGCCCACCGGTCAAGCGAGTGCCCGGCAATCACTGCCTCGCGTAATGCCGCCCCCGCCGCCGCGCGGCGGCCAGCCGTCCACCCGAGAACCTCACGCACGTGCGCCACGAACGCCTCGTCATCACCGTCCGGCACCGAAAGCCCGGGGACCGCGTCGAGGACGGTGCGGGACGACGGTGCGGAACTGACAACCAGCGTGCCACATGCCGCCGCCTCGAGGACGACCTTGTCGAGGCTACCCGTCCGGCTTGCGTGCGCGAGGACCCACGCCCGGCGATACGTCGCCGGCATCGCCTCGTAGGCCACGTCACCCGCGAGGTCGACGCGCCCTGACGCACCGGACGCCGCCGCGGCGGCGCCGAGGCGGTCCCGGTAGCTGGTGTCACCCGCGTGGAGTGGTCCACCAGCAATGACGAGGCGCGACCACGCAGGCCCGCCCGCCACCGCCTCGACGGCGAGTTCGTGGCGCTTCACCGGCGACAGGCGCCCGGCCGACAGTACGAGTCCCCGGAGCGGCGGGTCGCCGGGCGCGTACCGGGCGACGTTGATGCCGTGCCCGGTCACGCGCACCTTCGGTTCAATCCCCGCGCCGGCCATCGGGAAGCTGTCGCGCGTCGGCGTCACGACCCGGTCGACGACGGGCATCGCCAGGCGGAGCGCTCGCCCCGCGGTGCCGTGGGCGTACCAGAGGACCACTGGCACGCGCGCCAGGCGTGCGACCGGCGCCGCGAGGATCGCGTAGGCAGGGACCATGTGCACGATGATCGCGCGGGCATGGCGGGCGGCACGCGCGAGCGAGGCGATTACGGAAATCGCTTGCGCCACGCGCCCGGCGCCGCGGTCCTTGCCCATCGACGCGACACGCAACGGCACGCGCGTCCGGGGCAAGAGCGATGGCGCTCCCGGCGCGCGTTGCGCGACGACGTCGACCCCCGCGAACCGCTCCCCCAAGGCCCGCACCCAGTCGGCCGTCACGCCGAGAAGCGTCTCCCCCGGTGCGAACGCCTGCGTCACGAAGACGACCCGGTCGCGGGCGGTCACCCACACGTCCCCGCGGCGCGGCGATCAACCATCGATCGTGATGGCGGCACCTGGCACGGCGCGTACCCCGGCCGCCTCCTCGAGGACCCGCGCCGTTTGCTCGACGAGGACCGGCCATCGGTACGCCGCGACGTCCGAGGCGGCCCGAGCGCGAACGTCAGACGCCAGGTCCGTGTCGCCGATGAGCCGTCCGACAGCCCTCGCGATTCCGTCGCGGTCATCCACCCCAAACAACAACCCGTTTTCGCCGTCCCGGATCACCTCGGGATTGCCGCCGATGGCCGATACCGCCGCTGGCGCCCCGGCAGCCATCGCCTCGAGCAGGACGTGACTTAGTCCCTCGTATCGCGTGTTCAGCACGAAGGCGTCGGCCGCCCGCAAGTAACGCTGCGTGTCGTCGTGCGACAGTCCGCCCGTGAACGCGACCCGTCGAGACAGCCCCTCACGTTCGACGATCATCTCCAGCCGCTTGCGCTCCGGCCCGTCACCGACGATCACCAGCAATGCCGCCGGCGGGAAGCGGGGCACGATCCGGATTAGCACGTCGAGGTTTTTCCACGGGTACAAGCGAGCAACGGTCACGACATACGGTCCACCCCTGCCAAGCCCGGCCCGCACCGTCGCCCGCGCATGTGCCCGCTCAAGCTCGCTCGCCACGTGCGTCGTCAACGCGTTCGTCACGACCCGCACCGCTTCGCGCCGCACGCCCCAACCCTGCACCAACACCCCGAGGAACTGGCTCGGGACGATCAGGCGCGTGACGCGCCGCGCGAACCACTGCACCGTCGCGCGCACCGCGTTTACGGGCCACCCGTAGGGTGCGGACTGGAACTCTTCGATGCCGTCGTCCGTCAGCCCCAGGCGGATCGCATACTCCCACGCGTTGTCGCCAACGATCTTGAGGACCACGGGCCTCCGGAGGAGCCAGGCGAAAAGGACCGCGACCATCTCGGGTCCGGCCAGGCCCTGCACGTAGATGCAATCCGCGCGCCAGGCCGCCCTCGCGACCATCAAGATCGCGAGCCCGAGCCGGACCGGCAGCGGTAGGCCGCGCGATACGCGGTAGACGCGGAATGGCCACTGGCGACGATCGGTGCGGGCGTCATGTCCTGGAGGCGCGCCGCCGACGACCGACACGGCGTGGCCACGCGCCTGGAGTTCACGCGCGATGCGAGGCACGTACGTCGCCGGCCCGCCGATGTCCGGCGGGAACAAGTTGCTGACGATCACCACCCGCACGCGCCGCGTCTCCTCTCGCTCACACCCCTCTCCCGCCGGGCGGGGAAGGGTAAGGACGGCCCCCACCCTCAATCCCTCCCCCGCTGCGGCGGGAGAGGGAAGCACCACCACCGCCCCCACCCCTTACCCTTCCCCGCCCGTGCGACCCGGTCAATGCGTTGGCGTCGCCCGGCCGTTGGTCCCGGCCCCGGCTCCGATTGACACCGGGATCGGCCCCGACTCGGTGTAGCCAACCTTCGCCGCCGCGACGGCTGCCACCGCTTGCGGGCCAAGGTCGGCGGCGATCGGCGAGATGATCGGCGCCGTGACCACGTGGCCCGGCAACGGACCGGTCGGCATGTCTGACGGGCGGATCCACTTCTCGGCCCAGCTGAAGAGGCTCCACGATCCAGAGCTCTTCGTCCAGACGGCGTCGCACCCGGAGCAGAGGGGCGCTTCCTGATACCGGCCCTCCACCTGGAGCTTGCGCAAGGCGACCATCTGCGGACCGTTCCAGATTTCCATCAGCGACTGCTCGCGCAGGTCACCGATGACCTGGTCGGCGGAAAAGTCGGCACAGCATGACGCGACGCGCCCGTCCCAGTAGATCGCAAGGCTCTTCCACAGCCAGTTGCACGGGTGGTAGTTCTCACCGTATGGCTGAGTCTCCACCGTCTGGTTCTCCTGCATGATCCCCGCCCAGCCGTGCGGCCAGATCGGGTCCCACTCGTCGACCGGCAGGCCGGTCAGGAGGTCTCGCATGTGCGCCGGCAACTCCGGCCCGCTCCGGGTCGCGTCATACGGCAGGATCACCTGCATGACCGTGTACGGCGTGGGCCGACCGTTCTCCCGGTACTCCTTGACGAGGGCGAGGAAGTTGCGGACGTTTTGGAGGGTGACCTCGTACTTCGCGCCCTTGCGCATCACCTCGTAGGTGGCCTTGTCCGGCCCGTCGAAGGAGATCGTGACCTTCGTCGCGCCGTCCTCGATCAGCATCCGCGCCTCGCGATCCCGGAGCATCGTCGCGTTCGTGTTGACGTGCATGCGGACGCGCTTCTGGCTGCCGTAGCGCAGGAGTTCCGACATGCGCCGGTGCAGCAGCGGCTCGCCCCGGAAGAACATGTTGATCTCGAGGGTGAACTTCGCCGCCTCGTCGACGATCTTCCGGTACAGGTCAAGGTCGATGTACCCGGTATCGCCCTTCACCGCATCGATCGCCTGGGGGCACATCGGGCAGCGCAAGTTGCAGACGCTCGTCGGCTCGAGGTGCAGCTTGAGCGGTGGGTACGGCAGCTCAGTGCTTCCCCGCATCCAGTGGTAGAGGAACTGGAGGGTCCTCGGATGGATGACCGCCTTGTGGCGACGCCAGTTGCGGACGAGCTTGATGGCCTGGTCGACGGTGTTCACACGTGTCCCGTTTCTCGCGCCCCGGAAGCCCGTACCGTCACGGTGCGTCCATGACCCGGGTTCCTTGCGGTAACGGTGCCCCGGAGTACCGGGTACCGCCACAAGCGTAGCGCCCCTCGCGCGTCGCGCCACCGCACGCGGGGACCGTGAACGTTCCCCTTCGCACCCCGCTGGCCTATCCGGCGAGGGTCGTCAGCGCCGCGATCACGGAGTCCGCGGTCTCGCTCGTCGTCGCCATGCCTCCAAGGTCGGGCGTCAGCGTGGTTCCGGCGGAGGTGACCGCCTCCATGGCCTGCATCAGCAGCGCCGCCGCCTCGGCCTCGCCAAGGAAGTCCAGCATCATCTGGCCGGCCCAGATCGTGCCCAGGGGGTTGGCGATTCCCTTCCCCGCGATGTCCGGCGCCGACCCATGCACCGGCTCGAACAGCGACGGGTAACGGCGGGTCGGGTCGATGTTCGCCGACGGCGGCATCCCCATGCTCCCCTGGATGGCGCCTCCAAGGTCGGTCAAGATGTCCGCGAACAGGTTGCTTGCGACGACCACGTCGAGCGACTCCGGGTGCGTCACGAAGCGCGCGGCCATCGCGTCCACGAGGTACCGCTGGGTCTTGATCGCCGGGTAGCCCGCCGCGACCTCATCGAACACCTCGTCCCAGAAGACGGCCGAGAACTGCATCGCGTTCGACTTCGTCACGCTCTGCACGCTGTGCCGCCCCTCCGTCACCGCCAGGTCGAACGCGTACCGGATGATCCGCTCGGTCCCCATGCGGGTGAACACGATGTCCTGGATCGCGACCTCGTGGGGCGTGCCTCGATGAATCCGTCCGCCGACCCCCGAGTACTCGCCCTCGGTGTTCTCACGCACGCAAATGAAGTCGATCTCGGCCGGGCCCTTGCCCACGATCCGCCCGCGCAGGCCAGGCAGCAAGCGCACCGGGCGCACGTTCGCGTACTGGTCGAACGCCTTCCGGATCGGCAGCAGCAAGCCCCACAGGCTGACGTGGTCGGGCACCGACGGCCAGCCGACGGCACCGAAGTAGATGGCCGGGAAGTCCTTCAGGATGGTCGTCCAGTCCGCCGGCATGTACGACCCGTGCGCGAAGTACCGTGCCGTCCCCCAGTCGAACTCCGTCTCGTCGAGGCGGAACGACCCCGTCACCTCAGCCAGGTGCGCGAGCACGCGCCGGCCCTCGTGGATGACGTCCACGCCGATCCCGTCCCCGGGAATGATGGCGACGGCATGGTGTCTGGGCATCGGGGACCTCCGGCTGGCGAACGGGCCGGGCGGTTGCCCGACGGTATGACCTATCGCTCGTCGCCCGAGGGACCCGACCGGGGAGGTCCCCAAGCCAAGCCAGCGACGACGATGGCCAACAGGATGCCGCACGACGTGACGAGGGCGCCGGTGACCGTCGAGTCCCACGTACCGAACGGGAGACCCGCAAGCACGTTCGCCGCGGTTCGCCGGACGCTCGCCGCGTTCGTCTCGTCATTCGCCAGCCGGACCAGCATCGTCCCGCCCGCGCGGAACCCGTTCACGAACAGCTCGCCACGCCGATACTCCCCGGGGAATCGTGCCAGGGTCGCGACGCGCGTCCCCGGCTGCGTGCCGCCGGACGGGTACGCCACGACGACCAGCAGCGGCCGCCCCGCTGACGGCACGATCGGGTCGAAGCGGACCATCGTCCACCGGGACGCAAGGGCGCCTGGCCCGGTGCCGAAGGCGGCGCCGTCAGGCAGCGCGGAAGCCGGCACGCGCACCTCGCGCAGGAGCGTGCGCCGTTCGGCCGGAGGCAAGCTTGGCGGCCACTCGCCTCCATCCGGGCGAGCCACCTCACCACCAGCCAGACCCTCGATGCGCACGATGACCTCGCCCGCCATCGCCGGCGCCTCGGCCGCAAGCACGAGCTCGATGACGGAGAGGCCCTCGCGATCCGGCACGACCCACTGGGCAAGTTCGCTCGGCCCGCCGACACGCATTTCAAGGGAAGCCGACGTCGCCGTGACGTGATCGGCGACCACCGCAGGCGCACGCCACCAGCGCAACGCTTGCACGCCGGCATACGCGAAGGCGGCCGCGACCGCCGCGCCGACCACGGCAGCGACAAGGCGGTGCGGCAGCCTGACGCGTCCCACGCTTGCCACAACGGCGCGGGGCCTGCGCGTGCCACCCGGGCGCCCGGACGCGTTCAACGACCGTGACTACCCGTGCCATGTCTTCGATGCCGGGGACACCGCCAGTCGGCCGGCCATGGATCGCGCGCACGATCGCCGACGCTCGCGCGGTGATCGCCGCCACGACGCCGTCGCGCGCCATGATGCTGGCAGGATGGCTGGGCCTTCCTGCCGTCGCCCTCGTCCTGCGGTTGGCCTACGTCGCCACCCTGCCTCCCGCGATCGTCATCACCTTCGAGGCCGACCCGATGACGTACGACCAGATCGCGCGGAACATCCTCGTTGGCCGGGGCTTTGCAGGCGCCTCGTTCTACTTCCCGCCGGGCACCGAAGTGCCGACCTCGTTCTGGGACCCGCTTTACCCGTACTTCCTCGCCGCCGTCTATGCCACCGTTGGCCACTCGATCCCGGCGGTGCGCGTCGTGCAGGCGGTGGTCGGCGCCACCAGCGTCGCCCTCCTCTGGCACCTCGGTCGGCGCCTCGCAACTCCGGCTGCTGGGCTGGTGGCCGCGTCAATCCTCGCTTGCTATCCCTTCCTCCTCTACTACACCGGCCAGTTGCTTACCGAAACGCTGTTTATCGGCCTGATCCTCGCGACCGTCGCCGCCGGCATCGAGGCGATGAGAGGCGGGCGCCTCGCGTGGTTCGCGGCCCTCGGCGTCGTGGGGGGCCTTGCGGCGATGGGGCGCGCCGAGGCGTTCGCCTTCACCCTCGCGTACGTGCCTTGGTGCGCATTCCGCGCACCGCGAGTAGGGAGGCGCCAGTTCGTCGTCGGCCTGGCCGCCGGGTGGCTCGCCCTCGCGGCGACGATGGCCCCTTGGACGATCCGCAACGCCATCGAGTTCGGCCGGCCAATCGTGACGACGACCAAGCTCGGCTACAACTTGTACAAGTACTACCACCCTGAAATGACGCCGGACCAGACGACCCGCGTCGTGCCGTTCCCCGACCTGACCGGCTTGGACGAACCAGCGCGTGCCGACTTGATGCAGTCGCTCGGGGTGCGCTTCATGCTCGAGAACCCGGCACGAACCGCCTGGTACATGGCGGCCAAGTTCCTGCTCCTCTTCAAGTTGACGCCATCCAATGACGCGACGCGCGGCTACGCGCTCGTCAGCCTCCTGAGCTTCGGCACCCTCCTGCCCTTCATGGCCGCCGGCCTGGTCTTTGCGATTCGCGAGGGACGCGCGTGGTGGCCAGTCGTCGGCTACGTCGCCTTCAGCGTCGCGTCCAAGACCGCCGTCTTTGCCGGCATCCGCCTGAGGATGCAAATCGAACCGTTCCTCGTCCTCTTCGCCGCCGTGGCGATCGTGGCCCTCGCCCGTGCCGCCGTGTCCCGCCTGCCGGTGCCACGAGGTGCGCGGGGCGGATCCTTCCCTCTCCCGCCGCAGCGGGGGAGGGATTGAGGGTGGGGGCGTCAGTCCTTCCCTCTCCCGCCGCAGCGGGGGAGGGATTGAGGGTGGGGGCGTCAGTCCTTCCCTCTCCCGCCGCAGCGGGGGAGGGATTGAGGGTGGGGGCGTCAGTCCTTCCCTCTCCC
>CAMBEO010000059.1 GCA_945865725.1 Thermoflexus hugenholtzii JAD2
CTGTCGGCGACCTGCGCGGTCATCACCGACGGCCGCTACTCCGGCGCGGCGAAGGGCCCGGCGGTCGGGCACGTCACCCCCGAGGCCCTCGACGGCGGGCCAATCGCCCTCGTCCACGAGGGTGACCTGATCGAGATCAACGTGCCGGAGCGGCGCCTCGCGATCGTCGGCACGACGGACGGTCCCCTCGACCCGGAGGCGGTCGATGCCATCCTCGAGGCGCGCCGCGAGGCCTGGGTGCGCCCGAAGGCGCGCCACACGAAAGGAATCCTCTCCCTCTATGCGCGCGTTGGTGCGGGCGCGAATGACGGCGGGTACCTCGCGTAAGACCGCTCTGGGGTGTCCCGCGAAGCGGGGGGCGTCGGCGAGGGTTTCGGAGCGGATGGCTCCCACCCGCTGCCCCTCTTCGCTGACACGGGAGAGGGGAGCAAGTTCGCAGGCATTCCTGCCCGCCCGGAGGGGCGACGCAAGGGTCGGCGCACCTCGCTTGACACGCCCGACGGCGGCGATCACGCGACCGCGGCGCGTCCCTCGGCGACGACCCGCCGCACGGCATCGACGACGTCCGATGGCGTGATCGCGTCGATGCAGCGGCACCCCGGGCAGGCATCAATGGGACCCGGCCGGAACGGGCGCACCTGCGAGCACGCCCCGGGGGCGACGATCCCGATGCCGCGCGTCGCATACGTGCCGCCCGGCGGGGCATACGGTCCGTAGACGCGCGGGTCGGTCGGCCCGTACAGGCCGACGGCGGGCGTCCCCATCGCCACCGCCAGGTGAAGGGGGACCGAGTCGTTCCCGAGGTAGCCGTCGGCGCGCCCGATCAACGCCGCCAGGGCGCCGAACCCCGCGCGCCCCGTCAGGTCGACCACTGGCACGTCCGTCAGACCGGCCAGCGTCGCCGTCGTGGCGGCCGCGTCCGATGCGTGGCCGACGATGGCGATGCGCATCCCTAGGGCGGCGAGGTGGCGGGCGACCGCCGCGAAGCGGTCGGCGGGCCACCGCTTGGCGTCGAGGGACATCCCCGGGTTCACCCCGCCACCGGGGTGGATCACGACCACCCGGCCCGCATCCCGGTCGAGACCGGACCCGCGCCACATCACGTCCGCCTCGGCCGTCGCCTCCGCGCCCGGTTCAAAGGCCAGTCGCGGGACGGCGCCTGCCGGGATGCCGGATTGGCCCGCCACCGCGCGCGCGACGTCGAGGTAGAGGTCGGCCTCGTGGCGCCGCCGGGTCCATGCGACCCGGACCCCGTGCGCGAATCCGCGCCCATCGCTGTCGATACCCGCGCGGTGCGGGATGCCCGCCAACCACGGCGCGGCCGCGACGAGGGGCGAGCGGTCGAGGACGATGGCCAGGTCATGGTCGCCACCCTTGAGGGTCCGGACGGCGGCCGGCAGGTCGCGTGGCCCGAATCGCCCCGGCGTGCCAAACGTGCCGAGGTCGATGACCTCGTCAATGCCCGGGATGCCTCGCGCGGCCGGCAGGGACCACCGGCCCGTCGCGAGGGAGAGCTTCGCGCCCGGGAAGGCCGCGCGCAGGGTCGCGACGGCGGGACTGGCGAGGATGACGTCGCCAAGCGAGGCCGGCTTGACGACCACGAGGCGACGCACGGACCCGGGTGCCGGGGGCGGGCGCCGCGGGACGACCCGGCCAAGCACGGTTGCAGTGGCGCCGATCGCCCGGGAACGCCATTCGGACGCCCGTCGCGAGGTGGGCGAGGTCACCGCTGACCTCGGTCGGGTTCGCACGGACGTGGGCGACGGGCGCACCGCGCAGGACGGGTGGCCGGAGTCCGCACGCTGGCACTATACGCACGTGCGGCGACCCTCCGTGCGGTGCGGGATGCGCGGGAATCCGCGGCCGGACGGGTACCCTGCACGCGCGACGTCGGTGTCCGTGTCGCGTGATCGTGGCGTCGCGCGGGTCGGCGTGGCCGGCAGGAACGGGGGCGGGAGATGCGCGATCCCGGACCACCAGGAAACCCTCGCAGGGGTGAGGAGGCGGCGAACGCGGCGGGCATTCCTCGCCCGGCGCCATCCCAGGTCGACGACGAGGCAGACGAGGTGATGGCCGAGGCCCGCCGCGCCGAGGGGCGTGCCGCCCTCGCCCTCCTCGAAGCGACCCGCCTCGCGGACGTCGGCATGTACCGCGCCGCCCCCGCATTCCCTCCCGGCGAGGAGGTGGCCGACATCCGACGGCTGCCGGAACCGTCGCTCCTGCGCCGTCCCCCGCCCCGCCCCACGGCCGCCGTGCCAGCCTTCGGCACGAACGCCGGCACCGCCTTCACCCCGCTCGCACCGGCCGCCCCCTTCCCGATCCCGTCCGGCCCGACGCCCGCGGCGGTTGAGCGCCTGACCGGCCTCGACGTGTTGATGGAGTCGCTCGAGACCACCCGGCGAGGCCTCGAACTGCAGGGCATCGCCGTGACGAGGAACCTGCGCGAGACCGAGACGCAGCTTTCGCAGGTCCGGCAGGTCCTCCCTGAGGCCCTCCAGACCCAGGCGAACCTGCGTGAACTGGCAAGCGCCTTCGAGGCGATGCGCGTCCAGCAGACCGGGGCGCTGAACAACGCCCTCGGCGAGGTCCAGTCGTCGCTCGCCGTCTGGCGCACCAACGCCGAGAGCGCCCTCGACGCCTTCCAGGCGGCCAGTGCCTCCCTCGTGTCGTCCCAGGGGCGCGCGGCCGACGCGATCCTGTCGGAGGTTCGCTCGACGACCGAACGCGAGTCGGCGCGCCTCGAACGGGCGGTCGGCACGCATCTCGCGCGGATGGACGGTGCGCAACAGGAGCTGGCGTCGTGGCAGCAGGCCGTCCAGGCCGCCCTGCAGACGACGATGATCGACGCGCACCAGCGCCTGGAGGAGGCAGCGGTCGGGAACCTGCGCGCCCTCGGGGCGTCCCTCGGGTCCATCTCCGAGAAGCTTGGGGCGTTCGACCGGGAACGCGCGGCATTCACCGATCAACTCGACCGCCTCGCCGCCCACCTCGACGCGACGACGGCCAGCGTGCGCATCTGGGAGGCGCGCATCGCCGCGATCGAGGCGGAAGCGCTGCCCAACGGGTCGATCGACGCCCGCGTCCAGATGAACGAGTCCGCGGTCCAACGCGTGTCCGAGTACAACCTCAGCATCGATGGCCAGCTGACCACGATGGAGGCCCGCTCCGAGGACGTCGTCGTGCAGTTCCACCAGATGCAGCGCGACATGCGGGTTGTCGCGTGGGTCGGCCTCCTGATGATCACCGCGCTCGCCGCGATGGCGGTCGTGCTCGTCCTGCGCGCCTAGGATCCTGTCCGATAATCGCAGGATTGAAGTGATCCGGGGTCTCTTTCGTCGGGCCGTGGCCGTGGCCGCACCGCTTTCCCGGGGTGGGGTCTGGTCCGCGGGCATCCTTGCCCGCTCCGGGATGTTGGGTGACCTTCGGGCTTTGGTGGGCCGAGCGGGCGATGGGGCTGGTCGCCGACCTTTCCCACCGACCACCGAAATGTCGGACAGGCGCCTCGTCCCCGCCGTTGGGTGTCACCCCGGGTCGGGCGCGCCTCAACCTGAGCCGTCGTCCCCTTGTGGCATCGGCGTCGCGAGGCGCGCGTAGATCCGCCCAAGTTGCGCGTCATCCGCGAAGTGGATGACCACGCGCCCGCCCCGCCGGTGGCGGACGAGGTCGACGCGCCGGGCGTCGTCACCGAGGGCGGCACGCAGGCTGTTTGCCAGCGGGCTGGGCTTCGAAACCTCGACCGGCGCCGTACCTTGGCCACCATCGTCGTTCGGCGCGACGAGGCGGCGCACCAGGGCCTCGACCTGGCGGACGCTCAACCCCTCCTCGATCACTCGCGTGGCGACTTGTCGCTGGCGGGCGGCGTCGGGCAGGGCGAGGAGGGCACGGGCGTGCCCCTCGGACAGGTCGCCGCCCCGCACGTCCTGCTGCACGCTTGGTGGCAGGTTGAGCAGGCGCAAGGTGTTCGCGATGGTGTGGCGGCTGCGACCAACCCTTCGGCCGATCTCCTCCTGGGTGAGGCCAAACTCGGTGGCGAGCTGCCGGTACGCGATCGCCGCCTCCAGGGCGTTCAGGTCGGCCCGCTGCACGTTCTCGACGACGGCGAGTTCCAGTTGCTCCCGCGGGGACGCGTCGCGCACCGTCACGGGGACGCGTACGAGGCCCGCGAGGCCCGCCGCCTGCAGGCGGCGCTCGCCCGCGATCAGCTGGTAGGTCGGGCGTCCGCCGCCCTCGTCCGCGACCACGGTGACGACCAGCGGTTGCAGGACGCCGTGGAGGCGGATCGACTCGGCGAGGTCGGCAAGCGCCACCTCGTCGAACTGGCCTCGCGGCTGGCGCGGGTTCGGGACGATGCGCGCGATCTCGACCTCGAGGTTTCCCGTCGAGAGATCCGAGGCGTGCGGACCGGCATGCACCGGTTCGATCAGGGCGTCGAGGCCTCGTCCGAGGCCGCGGCGTGGAGGCATGTCAGGACTCCGGTGCGGGCGCGCCCGCGATCCCGGCGACGCCGCGCGCCTCGATCTCGGCCGCCATCGTCCGGTAGGCCTCGGCGCCCCGGCCCGCCGGATCGTAGCGCAGGATCGACTGCCCGTGGCTTGGTGCCTCGGCGAGGCGCACCGTCCTCGGGATCGTCGTCCGGAGGATCAGGTCGGCGAAGTGCGTCCGCACCTCCTCGACAACCCCCTGCGCCAGGCCGGTCCGCGCGTCGAACATCGTCATGGCCAGGTGCAGGTGGGCCAGGCCCGGGTTCAGGCGTTCGCGGACGCGGCGCAACGTGCCAAGCAACTGGGTGAGCCCTTCGAGGGCCAGGTACTCGCACTGGACCGGCGCGAGGACCTCGGTCGCGGCGACGAGGCCGTTGAGCGTGAGGGTGCCGAGCGATGGCGGGCAGTCCACGAGGACGTACCCGAATCGGTGGACGTCGTCCCGGAGGCCCTCGCGCAGTCGCGCGGTGCGGTCGTGCGCTGTCGCGAGTTCCACCTCGGCACCGGCCAGGTCCGGCGAGGCCGGCATCAGGTGGATCGAGCCTCCGTCCGGCACCACGCGCAGGGCGGCCGACGTCACGTCGATGAACGTCGAGGCGGCGGCCGCCGCGCGCATCAGGACGTCGTAGGTGCCTAGCCGGTCCTTCGTGACGCCGAGCGAACTCGTCAAGTTTGCTTGCGGGTCGGCATCGACGACAAGCACGCGATGCCCGCGCGCGGCGAGGGCCGCACCAAGGGCGGCCACGGTGGTCGTCTTGCCGACCCCGCCCTTCTGGTTTGCGACCGCGATGACCCGGGTCGCCACGTCACGCTTCAACCGGGCCCAATCTCCGCGGACTGCGCCCGGTACGGGTCTCCGACCCAAGGGCAACCGGGCGCGCGCCGTCCCCGGCCGCCCGTAGCGCGATTCTCGCACACCCCTCGCAAGCCGACCGTGGGATGTCAGGCCGCGGTCAAGGACACCAAGACGGCAGGGTGCCCGGGCAGGGATGGCCGCTGGTCAATCCCGGGCGTCAAGGGCGCCGGCCGTGGGATCGCGACCCAAGGGGATCACGCGAACGCGGGGGGGACGCGAGGATCGTCGGCCATCGGCCCGAGGCGGGCATCCGCAACCTCGAACTCCGGGGCAAGCACGCCCATGTAGACGAGGGTGTGCCACTCGCCGCCGACGCGCATCTCCTCGCGCAAGTGGCCTTCGACGACGAAGCCGCACTTCTCGTACGCGCGCCGCGCGCGAACGTTGTATTCGAGCACGCGCAGGTATATCTTGTGCAGGCGCAAGTCATCGAAGGCGTACCGGAGCGCGAGTCGCAGCGCCTCCGTGCCAAGCCCACGATCACGATGGCCGGCGCCCAACCAGATCGAGAGTTCGGCCGCCTCGTGCGGCACCGACCGGTCCCAGAGGCTGACCAGGCCGATCGGGATCCCCGCAAGGTCGGTGACCATGAGGTCGGTCAAGGCGGCGCTCTGCTCGCCGAGGGGGACATGGCGCCACAGCCACGCCGACGGAGACGCGTCGATCCCCATGAACTGGTCGATCTCGGGGTCGGCGCGAAGCGTTGCGAGGGCCGTCTGGTCCGCTTCCGTGGCGCGTCGGATTCGCACCAAGCGTCCTGCTCGGATTGCCGGCGCGCGTCTTGACCCCCCGCGCATCTACGGGAGGGTAGCCGAGAACCGGCCCTCTCGCCTACCCGGCGCGCGCATCGCCCGTCGGCGAGTACCCGTCCGAGGCATGGTGTCGCCTGGGACGATTGCGGCAGGCAGGGGACTGGGAGCGCCGGCGTCCTGCCGGCCCTCCCCGTTTCCCGCGCGAGCGTGGGGCCGTGGAGGACCCTTGCCCGCGGGATCCACCGGCCCTTGGGCGTGGGATCCCAGATCCTGCTCGGGTCGGGCGCGTCACGCGCGACCCGAACTCGTCACTCGACGGTGATCGTGATCGACTCGATGACCTCGCCGGGGGTGCTGGCGCGCCCGGGGTCGCGCTCCGGTACCTGCAGGAGGATGTCCAAACCGGTCACCACCGTGCCGAAGACCGCATGGCGACCGTCGAGGTGCGCCGTCGCGGCGTGGGTGATGAAGAACTGGCTGCCGTTCGTGTTCGGCCCGGCGTTGGCCATCGAGAGGATGCCCGGTCCCGAGTGGCGAAGCTTGAGGGCCGACGCCTCGTCGGCGAACTGGTAGCCGGGGCCACCGCGCCCCGTGCCGGTCGGGTCGCCGCTCTGGGCCATGAAGCCCTTGATGACCCGGTGGAACGTCACGCCGTCGTAAAACCCGTCGGTCGCGAGGAAGACGAAGTTGTTCACGGTCGCCGGCGCCGACTTGGCGTACAGCTGGACCACGATGTCACCGCGCTGGGTCTTGATCGTGGCGGTGTAGTCCTTGGTGGAGTCGATCTCCATCGCCGGGGGGGCGGAGTACTGCTTCGACACGGGCGTGTCCTCTCCGCACGTGCCGGGCGTGAGGGCCTCGTGGCGCCGGCGCTGGCCGACCGCCCGACCGGTGCCCGAGAGTGTAGCGTCGGCTTGAACGCCCCCGTCCGTAGTATCGTGCGGGTAACGTGCCCGGCCAATTCGGACCGGGATCGGGAACCGACCCTCGCGCCGGAGTGCCTGGGGCGGCGTCACGGTGGAAGTGGTGGCGGCCCGCGGGTCGCCGTCGTGGTGTGGTTCCAAGGAGCGAGCGTGGCAAAGAACTCCCCCACCGCAACCGGCCGCCGGCCGGCGGCCACCGCCGATGTCCCCCAAGTGGTCCCGGTCGAAGCGCCCCCACGACGGAGGGGCCTCCGGGGCCTTGCCGAGGACGCGATCCACCACCCCGAGACGCTCGCGTACCAGAACTTCCTCAAGGTCGTCCTCGTCGCCATCCTCGGGAGCATCACGGTCCTGGCGCTCGAGACGGTCCACCCCTTGGCAGACGACTACCAGGACGTCTTCCATTCGATCGACCTGGTCCTCCTGCTGATCTTCACCGCGGAGTACTTGGTCAACCTCTGGGTCGCCCCGAACCGGCGCGCCTACATCTTTTCCCTCTGGGGCATCGTCGACTTCCTCGCCATCGCGCCCGCCTACATCGAGATGGCGTTCGGCGGCGTCGAAAGCATGGTCTTCCTGCGCCAGCTCCGGATCCTTCGCGTGATGCGGATGCTCAAGCTCATGAAGCTCGCGGCGGAAAAGGCCGCCGCCTCGGCGGCCCAGGCTACCGAGAAGAAGAACACGTTCCTGATGGACATCCAGATCTACCTGATCTGCCTGTTCACCGTGCTCACGATCAGCTCGTCCCTGCTTTACGCGTTTGAGGGCGTCGGGCCGACCGTCCCCGAGTTGACCGGCGACGCCTTGTCGACGATCTCGAAGGCGGAAGAAGCAGGCACCGCGGCGCCCGAGTGGGCCAGCGACGTGATGGTCGAGCTGTACGCCGCCCGCGCCGCCAAGGGGTGGAGCGTCCCGGTGTACACGTTCACCAGCGTGCCGAAGGCGTACTGGTGGTCGATCGTCACGCTCACGACGACCGGCTACGGGGACATGTTCCCGGTGACCCTTGGCGGCCGGATCGTCGGGGGCGTGACGATGCTCGCTGGCCTCGCACTCTTCTCGCTGTTGACAAGCGTCGTCGGGCGCGCGCTCATGACCTCCCTGTTCGGCAAGGGGGACGACGCAGACGAAACGCCTCGAAGCAAGGTCGTCATTATCGGCGGCGGGCGCCTGCCGCCGGGCACCGACCTCATCGCCCTCGTTTCCACCGCGAACCTGAGGGTAGCCCCGGCATCGGACGGTCTCGGCCTCGATGGTGGTGGCACGAACGGCATCGACGGCGCGGGCACGAACCACTTGGCGGGCCAGGCGTCGCACGTCGCCGGGGCCGACGTGCCGAGTGACGGTGCGGATCGCCACGCACCGGCGCACCGCACGCACGCGGGCGTTCGGGGGGCCCTCGAGGGCGCCTTCCTGGAAGGCGAGGTGACCCTCCGCGATCTTGCCCACTCGGCAAGCGAGGTTGCCCATGGGGTCGTGATGGCGTCGTCGGAGGGCGCACTCAAGCGCGACGAGGTGTCGATACGTACCGGCGCCGGCGCGTTTGACCGGTTCATCTTCGCCGCGTTCGCGAACCCGTCGTCACGCTACTTCATGCCCACGCAGCAGTTCCTCACCGGGCTGATCTTCGCCTCCGTCGTGCTCGTCATCGCGGACTCCATCAAGGACGTGCACGACGAGTATCACGTGGCCTTCGAATGGTTGGAGAAGATCATCGTCTTCTGCTTCACGTTCGAGTTCCTGGCGAGCTACCGCCTGGCACCGAACAAGCTGAAGTACGTCTTCAGCGTCTGGGGAATGGTCGACCTCCTCGCGATCCTGCCGACCTACATCGACATCGGCGTAAGCGTGGCGGCGGCCCTCGGCGTCCAGATGGACCTGGGTGGGGGCCTGCTGTTCAAGGTGCTCCGGATGCTCCGCGTACTGCGGATGCTCCGGACCCTCAAGTTGGCGAAGGCCGCCGCCGCGAACATGCAGAAGACGATGAGCGGCGGGGGCTCCTCCTTCTGGTCTGACCTCCAGATCTACCTCATCGCCCTCTTTACCGTCCTCGTGATCTCCTCGACGCTCATGTGGAACGTCGAGTTCGACCCGCTCGACGAGAGTTCCACCAGTCCGTTCGTCGACATCCCGGTGTCGATGTGGTGGGGCATCGTGACCCTGTGCACGGTGGGTTACGGCGACATGTTCCCGATCACGCTTGCAGGGCGGGTGATCGCGGGCGTGACCATGCTGTGCGGCCTCGCCCTCTTCGGGATCCTGACCAGCGTGATCGGGCGGGCGTTGATGGCATCGCTGTTCGGGTCCGATACCACCGTGCCGGAACCGGAAGTGACGTACCTCGACGCACCGGTACCGGATGACCACCCGGTGGTCGGCGACCTGGTACGCCTCGTCGCGCTCCGGGATGCCGGCGCGTTGTCCGAGGAGGAGTTCGAGCGGGCCAAGTCGCTGACGCTCTGGTCGGGGTAGGCCCCGTCTCACACCCCGATGTCCGACACCACCCCGGTCGCGTCGCCCCTCAGGGCGGCGCGACCGGGGTGGTAGGTTTCATGCGCGACCACTTCGCCGCTCGGGGTGCCGTCGGTCGCGGGGAGGCCTCGCAGCCGTGACGACCGACGAACGGGTCGACGGGCGAGCGGAGGAACCGGCCGGCGACGCGCCGGGCATCGGCCCCCGCCTCGACATCGGCGGGGACCCCGTGGGTCCGGGCATGCCGGCCGCGCCGGTCGGACCGGTGGTGGTTGCGGCCCGGTTCCGTCATTCGTTCGCGGCCGCGACGGGCGATCCGCCGGCGCTCCGCACGATCATGGTCGCCCTCGACGGGACGGCCGCGGCCGAGGCGGCGATCCCCCACTCGATCGCGATCGCGCACGCGTCCGGCGCGACCCTGCACCTCGTCCGCGTCGTCCCCGAGGCAGCGGTCGCCGGCGCCGTGCCGGTGGTCGCGGACGACCTCCTGCCCGACGCGCTCGCCCCGATCGACTTCGGGGAGTCCGGTGGCGGCGATTCGGTCGCGTTCGGGGCGTCCTTGTACCTCGCGGAGGTCGGCAAGCGCCTGCGCGCCGCCGGCCTCGACGTGCACGTGCATCTCCGATCCGGCCCGCGGGGGCCGACGATCGCGGCAATGGCGGGCTTCCTGGGTGCCGACCTGCTCGTCGTCGCGAGCGAACCGCACCGCGGCCTGAAGCGCCTCGCCGGGAGCATCGTTGACGAGCTGTTCCGGACCGCCCCATGCCCGGTCGTCTACGTGCGGACGGGCGCCGCCGCCGACATGCGGCAAATCACCGGGCTGAAGAGCTTCGGCGTCGATGTCGCCCAGGCGGGCGCGGTGACGGCCGTCAAGCTTGGCTTGCGGGAGGTGCCCGTCGCGCGCATCACCGGCAGCGTCGGGCGGGCGCACGAGCTGCTCCCGACGTTCCTCCCGCGCCGCCAGCGCAAGGAGGACACGGCGCGCCTCGCGATCGTGAAACGCCGGTTGGAGCAGGCCGAACCGATGCCCCCGCTCGAGCTTTACCGGCTTGGCTACGAGTACTACGTCCTTGACGGGCACCATCGCGTGGCGGCCGCGCGCCAACTCGGCATCGGCGAACTCGAGGCCGAGGTCACCGAGTACCTCTCCCCGACGGACGCGGAACAGCAGCAGGTGTTCCGCGAGCGACGCGCCTTCGAGCGGGAGACCGGCCTGACAAAGGTCGGCGCATCGCGCGTCGGCACGTACCCGCAGATGACCGGCCTTCGGGAGGCATCGTCGACGCCGGCAGCGCTTGCTCCTGTGTCCCGCGGAGCGGGAGAAGGGCACGGGGTGGGATTGCACGAGGCGTGGCGCCACTGGTATTTCGGGTTCTTCCAACCGATGCAGAGGGCGATCCGGAAGCGAGGGCTCAGCCTGGTCTTCCCGGGTGAGCGGTCGGCGGACATCCTCGTGCGCCTCGCGCAGTTCCGGGAGACGGAGGCGCGCCTTGGCCACGAGGTGTCGTGGGAGCGGGCGCTCGATCATTTCGAGGTGGCCTACGGGAGGCGGTCCCGCACGCGTTCGTGGAGCTTGCGCGACCTTGTTCCGATGGGCCTCCCTACGACCTCGTGAGGTCGTCGGCACCCGCGCCTACAATTGGTGCCGGGTCCCCTCGTGTCGTGCGTGGCCGGTGCCCTGATGGCAGGAGGCCGGGCATGGTTGATCCCGCATCGATCGAGGCGGCCGCCGCGCGGATCGCGGGGCGCGTGCGCATCACGCCGGTCATCGGGCTCGCGCCTGGCGACATGGGGTTACCGGGGCGCGTTTCGCTCAAGCTCGAGTCCTTGCAACTGTCCGGGTCCTTCAAGGCGCGTGGTGCCTACAACCGGATCCTCTCGTCCCGCGTGCCGGCCGCCGGGGTGATCGCCGCCTCCGGGGGCAACCACGGCGCGGCGGTCGCCTGGGCGGCCGCCGACCTCGGGCACCGCGCGGAAGTGTTCGTCCCGACCGTCGCGCCGCCGGCCAAGGTCGCTCGACTGCGCGACTTCGGTGCGGTGGTGCACGTGGTCGGCGACCGATTCGTCGAGGCGTACGACGCGATGGTCGCGCGCGCCGCCGAGACCGGCGCGACCATGATCCACCCGTACGACCAGGCCGAGGTGCTTGCCGGGCAAGGGACCCTGGCGCGCGAGTTCGCGGCGCAGGTGCCGGACCTCGACGTGGTCCTGGTCGCGGTCGGCGGCGGGGGCCTGATCGGCGGCGTGTCCGCGTGGTTCGGCGAGGCGCCGGGGCGCCGGGTCCGGGTCGTCGGCGTCGAACCCGAGGCGTGCCCCTCGCTGCACCGTGCCCTCGCGGTGGGCGAACCGGTTGACGTCGCCGTCGGCGGGATCGCCGTCGACAGCCTTGGTGCGACGCGCGTCGGGTCGCTGATGTTCCAGGTCGCGCGCCGGCACGTTGACCGGGTGGTACTCGTGAGCGACCCGGCGATCCGCGAAGCGCAGGTGCGCGCGTGGTCGGGCCTCCGGATCGCACTCGAACCGGGTGGCGCCGCCGCATTGGCGGCCCTGACGTCCGGGGCGTTCGT
>CAMBEO010000060.1 GCA_945865725.1 Thermoflexus hugenholtzii JAD2
GCCGAGGTCTGCACCGCGAGCATGGCCGGCCATGCCGTCCCCCAGCTCCTCCCCGCCTCCGCCTGATCCCAGGCGGCCTTCAGGCTGCACCGGGCGTGGCAGGACCAGTCACCAGTTGCGCGTTCCCAACTGACCCCGTGAACGGTTACATGTTCGAGGACATCAGTTGGGTCGGCGTGTTGGTCGCCGGCATTGTCAGCACGGGGTCCGGCGCCCTGTGGTTCGGGCCAAAGACCTTTTTCCC
Organism: Thermoflexus hugenholtzii JAD2; assembly: GCA_945865725.1. Taxonomy (GTDB): domain Bacteria; phylum Chloroflexota; class UBA11872; order UBA12225; family UBA12225; genus CAILQO01. The sequence goes on from CAMBEO010000060.1 coordinate 245, forward strand.
AGTGTGGTGGCGCCTCATCGGGCACCCACCCGGGACCCCGGCGAACCCCGGCGGTGACCTGTCGATGGTGGTCGTCTTCGGGTCGACAATCGCCGCGCAGTTCGTGCAGGCACTGACGATGTCGGTCGTGATCAATCTCGCGATCAATGCTGGTTTCACGGCGTCGTTCGGCATCGTCGACGGCGCGTTGCTTGGCCTCGTGGTCGGCGGCGGCATCGCCGCCGCCTCTTCACTGAGCCACCGGCTGTTTGGTGGCCACGGCTTCGCAGTGTGGGCAATCGAGGTCGGGAACGACGTCCTGAACCTCGTGCTGATGGGCGCAATCCTCGGATATTTCCAAGGTGCATAACCCGACGGGTATGCCAGGCCACTTCGATCCGCGCCGATGGCTCGGTCGTGATCACCAGGGTTCCTGACGCGGTCGGAATGCGTGTCCCCGCGATCACTCTCGGGATGACGCAGCGTCGCATGGCGGTACCCGCCGCATGTCCGCGGGCCACATCCGTTCGGGACACGATCCCGCAGGTGACACCTGCCTACAGCGGCGGGCCAAGGACCTCGACGCCGCTGTCGGTGCCGACGACAACCGTCGGGTCGAACGACCAGAACAGGCCGGTCACGATCACCCCGGGAATCGCACGCATCGCCTCGTCGAGGGCGCGCGGGTGGACCATGCGGCCGGCATCGAAAGCGACGTCGAGGACGTGGTTTCCGTTGTCGGTGACCACGGGTGCGCCGGCGGCGTCGAGCCGCCGGGCGGCAGCACCTCCGACCTCACCAATCAGGCGGACGCATGCGCCGGTGGCGAACGGCAGGACCTCGACGGGGATCGCCCACGACGTGCCGAGGCGAGGAACCCGCTTCGTCGCGTCGATGACGATCACGAGGCGGGCACTGGCCGCCGCGACGACCTTCTCGCGGAACAGTGCCGCGCCTCCTCCCTTGATCAGGTTGCGAGCGGGATCGACCTCGTCAGCACCATCGATGGTTACGTCGAGTGTGGGGTGCGCGTCGAGGTCGGTGAGGGGTAGGCCAAGGCGCGCGGCGTGGGCGGCGGTCGACAACGAGGTCGGGATGCCGAGCACGCGCATGCCCGCCTTCACTCGCGGCGCGAGGGCGTCCAACACGGCCATCGCGGCGCGTCCGGTGCCGTACCCGACGACCATGCCGTCGCGGACGACTTCAACGGCCCGCGCGGCAGCGGCGAGGCGTTGGGCGTGGAGAGGGTCGAGGTCCATCGCGCCGGAGTGTGCCACCACCAGGTAGCCTCCCGCCCGGTTTACGGAATCAGTGCCGGTACCATCCGCGTGCGCATGGCCAATCCGGACGGTGAAGACGGGGCAGGGACGGTCGACACCTTCGCGACGGGTCTCCGACCCATCCTCCTGCGCGTCGACGTGGCCGCCTTTCGCCAATACCTTGGCCGGTGGGACGACGTGATCGGCGACACGGCGGCGCTTGCGGTGCAGACCGACGCGGAAGTGCGACGGACCATGTCCGAGATGTTGCGACGGCCGCGCCAGTTTGGCTTGCCCGCGTGGCCCGTGACCTCGACGCCGCCGTTGGCCGCGAGTAACACCCCAACGTGGGTTGGCACCGTCGCCACCGAGAACCTCGAGGGCGCCCGGGTGGGACCGCCCACGGTCGAGACTGACGGGCAAATGGCGCGTGTCGAATCGCTCCCCCAGGGCACGGTGCCCGTGGCACGCCGCGACCACGATGACGTCGTGCCGGTAGACCTGCCCGAGTCGGTCTACGCCGAGGTCGAGGCACTCAAACCGCGCGGGACATGCGAGGATCCCTCGTCATGGGCCCAAGCAGATTTCGTCACTGGTGATTTCGTCAAGCCAAACGCGCGCGTGCCCCGGGTCGTGACCTCGTCGCGCTTGCCGGCTTCACGGCGGGCAGCGACCCGCACGCCCCCTGGATTCCAGCAGCTTGACCTGCCGTTCGGTGGTCGATAGGCGTGAAGGCGGTCGGGTACGCCCGGAGGTGACAGGTCATGGCGCGGACGATGACGGCAAACGTGACGGGCGCTCGCCTCAGGGAGGTTGAGGGCGCGTTGCGGGAGGCTCGCGGGGCAAAGCAAGTCGAGGCGCTCATGAAGCTTCACCCCAACGAAGTGAAGGTGTTGCAGCACCTGTTCGACGAGCGCCGCGCCGGTCGACCGGCGCCGTTCCTCGAGCGGATTGCCCGGGTGATGGTGTGGAGCGATGGGGCGATGGAGTTCCGCCTGGTCGACAGCCCAGCGACATCCGTTCCATCCGGGGCATCAGGAGTTCCCTCACGCTTGGACGAGCGAGATCGGCACCGCGGCGTTCCGCCCAGTCCAGTTTCGCGCCCCCGCGTCGTGTGGTCCGGAGGAACCACCCTCCCGCCGACGCCCCGGCAGTTCCGGCGTCGACCAGGCGACGAGGATGACGGCGAGTGGGCCGACGCACCGCACGCCGGTGATGGGTGGTCGGTCGTCCGACCTGGCGCGGCGCTTCCGATGGACCCGGGAGCCCTGGGCGACGGGCCGGGCCTCGATCGCGGCGAACAGCACCATGGCGCACCAAGCGGACCGTCCCTCGACGCGGGTCCCGTAGGCCTGGGCACCGAGGATCGGCCGGGCGACAACCCATTGGTCGCGTCGGACGAGCCAGCAGCGCCTGCCCCCGCCGACCCAGTGCCGCCAGATGCCCAGCCGCAGCCAGCCAGTCACGGTGACACGAACGAGGTGGTCGCGAACGTGCCGTCGGCGCCGACCGCCTAAAGCGCGTCCGGTCGTTCCAAGTCCATGAAATGCGAGGGAGGGGGATGGATCACCATCCCCCTCCCGTGCGCGGTGGACCGCCGGGGACTCGAACCCCGTACCTCAGCAATGCGAATGCTGCGCTCTCCCAGATGAGCTAGCGGCCCGTGGCGGGCACGCCGAAGACGCGCCCGGTCTACCTACTGGATCGTCACCATCTTGCGTTCGGCCGAGAACGGCTGCCACTTCACGGTGCCGTCAATGAGGGCGTACAGGGTGTGGTCGCGACCGACCCCGACGTTCTTGCCCGGCTTGTGCTTCGTGCCGCGTTGGCGCACGAGGATCGAACCCGCAAGGACGGTCTCGCCGTCATACCGCTTGACGCCAAGGTACTTGGGATTGCTGTCGCGACCATTCCGCGACGACCCGACGCCCTTCTTGTGTGCCATGGGTTCCTCCTCCGCGCAACGCTACGCCGTGACGATGCCACGTACGACGACGCGGCTGAACTTCTGGCGGTGGCCAGTCTTGCGCCGGTACCGGGCCTTGGCCTTGTACTTGAAAACGATGATCTTCTTGCCCTTGGCCGAACCGAGGACATCGACGACGCACCGGGCACCAGCGACGACCGGCCGGCCGATCGTGACCTCGTCACCGTTGGCGACCATGAGGACGTCACCGAGGTCGATCTGCGCGCCCTCGGCGGCGTCGAGAAGCTCGACCTCCAGGACCTGCCCCGGCTGCACCCGATATTGCTTGCCACCGGTGGCGACGATTGCGTACACGATTGTCCCTCACGAAAGGTCATGGGATGGCGGTCGCACCAAGGCCCCGAGCCTCCCGTAACCCGGAAAATGTACCCGGTAGACGGCATCCCGGTCAACCGTTCGGGCGAGAGCCCACTTCGAGGACGGCATCGAACTACGCCCGAAGCGACCACTCCCACGGTCGGTAGTCCCACCCGAGGCGGCTCACCGGGTTGACGCGCACGCGATCCGACACGGCGGCGATTGATTCGTTCTCGAACAAGAACACGCACGGCACGGCGGCGGCGATGCGTTCCTGGATCTCGCGATACAGCGCGGCCCGGTCGCCGCGCCCGCATCCCGCGACATGGACCGCACGGTCGTACAAGTCGTCGACGATGGGATCGGCGAGGCCGCTCCCGTTCTGGGCGCCGCCAGACGCCCAGATCTCCCGCGTCCCGTGCGGTTCGACCGGTGCGGTCCACCCAAGCAAGCACAAGTCGTACTCGTGCGTCACGTTCACGCGGTCGATCAGGTCAGGAAGGCTTTCGGGCACCACATCGACGGCCACACCGATGGCGCGAAGGTCTTCCTTGACCATCGTGGCGACCCGTTCGCGCTCCCGGGTGCCGGAGGGGAAGTGCAACGTGAGTGAAAGCAGGGTGCCTTCCCGCGTGCGCGTCCCACCCTCGAACTGCGACCCCCACTCGGCCTCGTCGAGGAGGCGACGCGCCGCGCCCGGGTCGTGGGGCACGCCGGGCAAGTTCGCGGCCGCCCATGACTCGCGGGCGATCGGCGACTCGACCAGGCGCGCGTGGCCCAGGCGCACGTCTTGAACGAGCGCCTTCCGGTCGATCGCGTGCGCGATGGCGCGGCGCACGCGCAGGTCGGAGAGGACCGGGTGGCGCAGGTTCATTCCTACGTACGTCCAAGATGACGTCGCCGGGTAATGCGCGATCGTCCCGATGCCGGGCGTCCGGGTCGCCTCGGCAGCGTCCGTCGCCTGGATCGCCGCCAGGTCGACGTCACCGGACTTCACCATCGCCCAACTGGTCGCGGCATCCGGTACCAGGCGCAAGACGTGGCGGTCGATGCGCGGACGTCCGAGGTAGAACCGGTCATTCGCCACGAAGGTCGCGGAGACACCCGGTTGCCACTCCTCGAGCAGGAACGGGCCTGACCCGACGACTGGCGCCCGACTGGCCGGATGCGACGCGAGCGCCGCGCCATCAAAGACGTGGCGTGGGATCGGGTTGATCACCGTGAAGTCGATGGCCGGGCAGAATGCTTCGCGAAACGACCAAACGAGGGTCCGAGGGTCCGGCGCTTCCACGCTGGCGACACGATCAAACGTGGTGCGGTACGGGTGGTCGGTCTCCGGGTCGACCATCCGTTCGAACGTGAACCGGTAATCGTCCGAAGTGAGGGGGGTGCCGTCCGACCACGTCAGCCCTTCGCGCAGGACGTACGTCAGCGTCCGGCCGCCGTCGCTGATCACGACCGCCGAAGCCGTCCCGTCCGTGGCGTCCCACTCGAGGGTGTCGGCGTTTCGGCGGAGCAACGGCGCGTTGTAGTGGTTCGTGATGAATGCGGCCGAGGCGGCGTCACGCGCGAGGAGCGGTTGGAGGGTGCGCGCATCGGCGGTCAGGGCTTGGGTGACCGTCAGACCAGACCTCGGGCGAGATCCCGCCCCTCCCGCCGACGGAGGCGGTTCCGGCTGGGCTACGACCGGTCGCGACACCGTCGGGGTGGGGCTGGCACCGATCTCTTGGCACGCCACGGTAGCCCCCGCCGCCCACGAGGCAAGTCCTAAAAGGAGCCGCCGCCGCGTCCCGATGCTTTCTCGGCTCACCGCCTCTGCCATGAGCCGGATTGTCGCGTGAACGCATCCCCGGGAGCCACACGCGAGCGGGTGACGCGGCCGGGCGCGATCAGATGACGCGACGGCCCGGGTGCGCACCGCCAGTCGCTGGAGTAGCATCCGCCAATGGACCTGTCCCCAACGGCGGTGACGCACTCGGGCAAGCCGGTGGGCGGAGCCGGTCCACGCCGCGCGGATCGCGTCGAGGCGGCGACCGGGTTCCATCGGGAATGGGCCTCGCTGCCGGGCGGCGCCCTCTCAAGGCGCTACCGCTTCGCGGTTTCCTCCAATTCGAGCACGCCACACCTGGCTTGGGCGTGTGACCTCGCCCTCGCGCCCCCGGATCGGCAGCCCTCAGGCGACGCCGTCGCGAGCGTCGGCGAGGGGATAGTCGCGTGCGAAGTCGCGTGGATGGACGGTATCGCGCCCGACGTCCGGGCGATGCCGGTCATCATGGTCGATCACCTCTTGCAGGTCTGCATCGACCGCGCGGCCGACCTCTCGTCGCTGCCCGAGGCCTGCGCGGTCGGCGTGGTCGTCGAGTGCGCCGATGATGGCCTCGCCCGGGTTGCGATCGTCGCCGTCGCGGCATTGTCGTCCAGCCGGACGTACGACATCGCTGGGGCGCGCGCCAGCCGCGCCGCATCCGGCGAGTGCCCGACGTGCCTCGAGGCCAGCCGGCCGTCAGGCGACGGGTGGAGCGAACTCCATCGCGACACCTGTTGGGTCGTGCGCGGCGCGCCGCATGCCGACGGCGGTGTGCGCGCGCACCTCTTCCCCGGGGCGCACGCCCGCTCGCTAGCAAGCCTGACCGAGGAGGAGCGAGGATCCCTCGCCATCGCGATCCGGTCCACGGCCTCGTGGCACGCCGACCACGCGCCAGGTACCTCTTGGAGACTCCGGTTCGACCAGGCGCCGTGCGACGACGACTCCGGCGACGTGCACCTCGAGGGTCGGCTGGCATCGACGGTCGGTCTTGGAACGTGACCAGAAGGTGGCACCGATCGGGTGTCCACGGGTGGAAGGTGACAGGATGGTGGACCCGAGACGGCTGGCGGTGCTGGTCGACGCATTCGCGGGGGCGCTAGGGCAGCAGCCTGACCTCATCGCCCGAGCGCCCGGGCGCGTGAACCTCATCGGGGAACACACCGACTACTCGGATGGCTTTGTCATGCCGATGGCGATCAACCGGGACGTCCTCGTCGCCGTCCGGCGTCGTGACGACGGCCAAGTGCGCCTGCATTCTGTCGATTACGGGGGCGTGTCCGCGTTCGACGTGGGTGATCGGGTGGCCCATGACGGCTCCCTACCGTGGGCGAACTACCCGCGCGGCGTCATACACGTGTTGAAGACGATCGGGGCGGCGATTGGCGGGTTCGACCTCGCGCTGACAGGCAACGTCCCAGCGGGTGCTGGCCTGTCGTCATCGGCGGCGGTTGAGGTCGCGACGATCGAGGCGCTCGACGCGCTGTTCAGCCTAGGCTTGAAGACGTTTGACAAGGCCCGGCTAGGCCAACGCGCCGAACGTGAGTTCGTGGGGGTCGCCTGCGGGATCATGGACCAGGCAATCGCGGCGGCCGGGCGCGCCGGACACGCGCTGATGCTGGACTGCCGCACCCTCGAAACGACGTTGGTGCCAGTCGAATCCGGACTAGCCGTGGTGGTCACCGACACGTCGGTCGTCCGCGGCCTGGTCGGGTCGAAATACAACGACCGGCGTGCCGAGTGCGAGGCGTCGACGGCCCACTTCGCGAGGTCGCGCCCTGAGGTGGCGGCGCTGCGGGACGTGACCCTTGGCGAGGTGGAAGCGGCCACCGGGGCGCTCGGACCGGTCGTGTCGCGGCGCGCCCGCCATGTGGTGTCAGAAAACGAGCGGGTCCTCACGGCCGAGGCGGCGTTCCGGGCCGGCGACCTTGCCGAGGTCGGGCGGCTAATGGTGGCTAGCCACGAAAGCCTCCGCGACGACTTCGAAGTCACGGTGCCAGAACTTGACCTCCTCGTCGAACTGGCATGTGCGGTGGATGGCGTCTACGGCGCACGGATGACCGGCGCGGGCTTCGGCGGGTGCACCGTGGCGATCATGCCGGTGGGCGTCGTCGATGCCTACGTGGCGGAAGTCGTTCCGACGTACCGCGCGCGCACCGGGCTCGAACCGCGCGTATTCACCTGCACGGCATCGGACGGCGCAAGCGTCGTCGGCTAACCAGAGCGGCGGCGTGGCTCGTACTGGTCTCCGTAACCCACCGCCTCGCTGGAACCACCTTAGATGCGCCGGATCAGCGCAACCACCTTCCCCTGCACAGTCAAGTCGCTGGCAGCAACGTAGATCGGTGCCATCGCCTGGTTGGCGGGTTGCAGACGGACCATGTTCCCCTCGCGATAGAAGCGCTTGAGGGTCGCGTCGCCCCTCTCGGAAGCACCCGGACCAGTGACGAGGGCGACGACCGTCTCACCGTTCGCGGCGGTCTCGGCGGGCCGGATGATGACGATGTCCCCATCGGCGATCAGGTCCTCGATCATCGACGTGCCCCGCACGCGCAAGGCGTAGCAATCATCGGAAGCAAGGTCGGTGCCGACCTCGATGGCGTCGGCCGGGTCGGAAATCGCCTCGATCGGGGCGCCGGCGGCGATGCGCCCGTGGATCGGGACGCGAACCGTGCGCGCCTGGCCACGGGCACCGATCGCCGTGGGAGGCACGTGCGCCTCGACCAGGCCGAGGAATTCCTCCCCGACCCCGGTAAGGCGGACGCCGCGCGCGGTGTTCGACTCTCGCACGATGACGCCGCGCTTCTCGAGGACTCCAAGGTGGTAGTCGACGTGGCCGGTCGAGGACATCGCCATCGCGCCACCGATCTCGCGATTCGTCGGCGGTCGCCGGTGGTCGCGGAGATGCGCGCCGATGATCTCGAGGATCTGTTGCTGCTTGTCACTGAGGAGGGTCACGTCGCCGCCGTCCTTTCGGGAACCGGTCGCTCGCAGCGCAAACCGGAACAGATGTTCGTACCTGGCCACAGTGTACCGCCGAAGTTCGGACGAATGTTCGTGAACCACCTGAGTTGACGGCCCCCTAAGGCACAGCCCAATCGACCTGTGCGGTGGTACGCACGAAGTAGGCGCGCCCTACCGCGATGTCGAAGCGGTTCACGGGCAGGCCCGCAATCGCGGCCTCCCACTGGCCCGCCTGCCACCGGGCGATCTCCGACACCGTCCCCGCGCCGGTGACCTGAGCCGCAACGGCCGAGAGCAATCCTGTCGATGTGAGGGGTACGACCGGATTTCGCGGCGCCAGAAGGTTCCACCCGGCAGGCAACGTCACTGGAAGGGAACCGTCAAACGGCGTGCCCGAAACGGTCCAGGTCGCCGGGCGTGTGACGCGCACCGCATAACCATTCGGGCTAGCCAGCGTGAAGTCGTTCCCTGGGATCGCACACGGGTGGGAATCCCATCCGGCGTCGGTCCACCTCACGACCTCGACGGCAGTACCCGCGCCTCCCGACGTGTCCAGGGCCGCGCACAGTGACGAGGCCGTGACGCCAACGACTGGCTGGACCGGCAGGCCAAGGAGGTTCCACCCCGTCACGAGGTTCGTAGTCGCCACAACCTGCCCAGCCGCGGAAATGCTTGTCGTGCCCGCCCGCGCGGACCCGGGCGAGAACGTGCCGGAGCCGATCCACCCATCAGAAAGGTAGGTGGTCAAGACGATGGCGCCAGAGTCCGAGAGTGCCGTCCGGTCAAGGGTGACTGGCGACCGGAACGAATTCAGGTCGAATGTCCAAGTGCCCCCGTCAGTGCCCCTGACGAGGCGTGCCTCGGGAAGCGACCGGTTCCCTCCTGCGACCGACTCGAGTAGCACGACCGCCTCGGCCGGCACGGCGCCGGACGTCGTCGTGACCTTGCCGAAGGCGACATCTGGCGGGTCCATGGGCCTGGTCGCGCCGGTCGTGACCGCGAGGTGCGTGCCATCGGTCGGCCACGTCGCCCCCGAAGAAATGATATCGATAACGTACGTTTTTTGGGGCTCGAGGCCCTGTACCGTAATAAAATGCAGTATCGATACCGTTCCGTCGCCGCGGTCATCGTGCGCGATGCCTGTTAGCGTGCCCCCGGAAGGGCCCCACCGCACCGCCCCAGTCGTTGGCACCCCTGACCGCCAGGTCACCACGAAGGCGGTGTCACGTACCGACGCGACGCGCGCGTGGTGCACGTCTGGCGTCGGCGGGACGGCCGGCGCGGTGGGGGTCGGCGTTGCAGTCGGGGTGGCCGTTGGAGTTGCCGTTGGCGTGGGTGTGCGCGTCGCGGTCGGTGTCGACGTCCTCGTGGGCGTCGAGGTCGCCGTCCGGGTGTAGGTGCCTGTAGCCGGTGGACCGGCCGGCTGAGCGCGGTAAAGGGCGCTGTCGACGTCCAGCAAGCCCTTTCCGTAGGCGTCGGGGTTGGCCAGGGTCGTCGCGTTCGTCGCCGCGCCCCCGAGGATGGCGTCCCGCACTTGCGCGCGCGTCATGTCGGGATAGGTCGCCCAGATGACCGCCGCGCCTCCAACGACGTGGGGTGCGGCCATGGACGTGCCTGACATGCGCTCGTATCCGGAGCGGTCGCCGAGGCCGGTCGGGAACGTGCTGAGGATCGAGCCGCCCGGCGCGGCAATCCCGGCCATCGCCACGTACGTCCCACGGTTCGAGAAGCTCGAAACTGTCCCCGTCTGGTCAATCGAGGCTACGGGGATCAGGAGGCTTGCGGTAGCGTCGGTTCCGGCATGGGCGGCCGGGTAGTCAGGCTGATTCCGGTACGAGCATCCGTTCAAGGAGTAGTCGCTCCCGCCGCAGTTTCCAGCCGACGTGACGACGAGGACCCCGTCCCTAACGGCGGCCGCGATCGCGTCATTCACCGCAGAGGTGTCGATCGGCCCGCCAACGCTGAGGTTGATGACCTTGGCACCCTTCGTGACCGACCACGCGATGCCCGCTGCGACGCCGTCAGTCGTGCCACTTCCGTTGTCGTCGAGGACCTTTACCGGCACGATCTGGACCGGTCGGTCGCCCGCGACCCCGGCGACGCCCGTGCCGTTACTTGTCGCTGCCGCGACGATGCCGGCGACATGGGTGCCATGCCCGTCGCCGTCGGAGGGGTGCGTGCCCGCGTCGTTCGACACGTAGGCGCGACAGGCTCCGCTCTCGCATCGTCCCCATGTCGAAGTTGGCGCCATACGGTCGGCGAGATCCGGGTGGTCTGGCTGGACGCCGCTGTCGATGATGGCGACGAGGACGCTCGTGCCCGATGGGTTCGCGGTGCGCGCCGTCGCCCACGCAAGGTTTGACGTAGATGCGGTCAGACCCCACTGTTGGGGGTACATGGGGTCGTCGGGAACCGTGCCAGCGAACTCGCGTGGCCTAGCACGTGCCGCCTGACGTGGTTCGGCGACGGGAGGCGGTGCCTGCCCGTGCTTACGCACCGGTGCGACGCGTTCCGCCCACGGCACGTCGAGCCGTGCCTGCAACGCCACGATCATGGCGTCGGCCTGCTCGGCAGGCACTTCAACGCTGCGGATGTCGAGGTCCGACAGGCCGGGCGTGACCAAAGTCGACGTGACGACACCTGCGGTCGCCTCCGGCCCGGCACCGCGGGCGGCGACCCACGCGGCGGCACGGACGACGAGCGACGGCGAAACCCGGAACGTGATGCGCACCGTCGAACCCGCCTGGTTCGCTCCGGGGATCGTCTCCGCCCGAGCGTCGGGCGCGCCTGAAAGGGCGACGGCCACGAGAAGTGCGATCCCCAGTGACGCGCCGACCCACCACGCACGTCGGGGCGCGTGGCCGCAACGCCTGGCATCGCGGCCGGCCGGCCCGGACGCTCGTGGATGATGGGGGAGCGAGTTTCCGTCCATCGTGTCGCCCTACGGGGCCACCCGGACGAAGTACGCCTCGCCTGCCGTGACGGCGAAGCGGTTTGCGTTCACGCCGGCGATTGTCGGGTCGAGCCCGCCTGCCCAGAAGCGCGCGGCCTCCTTGACCTGCCCGACACCACTGGCCTGGGTGGTCGCATCGGCCATGAGCCAAGTCGCCGTGGCGCCTCCGGGCGCCCATCCCGGACCGACGAGGTTCCATCCGG
>CAMBEO010000061.1 GCA_945865725.1 Thermoflexus hugenholtzii JAD2
AGTTGCCGGGATCGCCGGGAATGGCGTGGGCGCCAATCGTCCCGTACCCGCCAATGTCCGCCTCGCGCGTGACCAGCACCCCGGAGGTCGACACCCCATGGCGCGCGAACGCCGAGGCCACCTGGGCGGCGCACCGGGCCCCCGAAGTCGTCGAGTAGACCGTATCCCCGAGGAGGACGATCACGGGTTGGTCCCCCGCCCACGAGGCGGCGCACCAAACTGCATGCCCATAACCCTGCGGCGTCGGCTGCTCGGCGAACGCCACCGCTGGTCGACCCGCACCGAATCCTGCCGTCGCCGACCGATCGAGGTATCGCTGGTACGTGTCGCCGTCACCGGGCGCCGCGACGATGCACGCGTCCGTGACCCCGGACTCGAAGAGTTCCTCGAGGATCAGGTCGAGTACCGTCCGCGCGACACCTCGCCCGTCGATTACCGGGAAGAGTGACTTCGGAACCGCCAGGCTCGCCGGCCAGAGGCGGCTCGCCCGGCCTGCGACGGGAATGATCGCGCGCGTCGGACGGACGCCGGCCCACGGGCCAGGAACCCCGAGGCGCCGGGAGCCGTCGACCCGGTTCGTCATCGCGTCAGGACCGTGCGACCGGATACCCGCCAGCGATCCAGGCGTCCAGTCCTCCCCGAAGCGCTGCGACCTCGATGGAACCCGTCTGCCCCACCAGGAACGCCGCACGGGCGCTCGTGTGCTCTGATGGTCAAGTGCAGTAGAAGATCGCAAGCTTCCCGGGGGCCAGCTTGCGCCTCGCCCCGGCGACGTCGCCTTCGACGACGCCCACCGGCATCGAAAGGGCGCCCGACACGTGCGCCTCCGAGTACGCCTCGGAACCGCGCGTGTCGATCAGGATGGCGGTGCCATCCTTCAATCGCCCATGGGCGACGGATGCCTCGACGCGAGGCACGGCATCCTCGCTGGCCGGCGGGGCGGGTCGTGCCGCCGGATCGACGACCCGGACACCGCACGCCGTGATCGCGGCCAGGATTACCGGCACCGTGGAGACGACGCGCCTTCGGGAGACAGGAGCCGTGCGGATCATGGTCATCATCATGCAGGGATCATGTAGCCCGCGCCCGGAACCGTGCGCACGTGAACCGGTGCCTGCGGGTCGTCCTCAATCTTCTGGCGGAGCCGATGGATGTGCACTTTCACCAGAACCTCGTTCCCGGAACCGACATAGCCCCACACGTGTTCAACGATCTCGCTGGTCGTGAGGACACGCCCGCGGTTCCGCAAGAGCAGCAGCACGATCTTGTATTCGAGCGGCGTCAGGTGGACATCCTCGCCAGCGCGCGTCAGGCCGCGCGTTCGCAGGTCGAGCACGAGATCACGCGCTTCAAGAAGGTCCGGTTCCGTCGGCGCGTCGACGGACGCGCTCGCCCTTCGCAGGATCGCCTTCACGCGCGCGACGAGTTGCCTCGGCGAGAACGGCTTCGTCACGTAGTCGTCGGCACCGATACCAAGCGCCCGCACGATATCGGACTCCTCGGTGCGGGCAGTCAGCATCACGACCGGCGTCGTGCCAACTCCCCGGATGCGACGGCACACCTCGATACCGTCGATCCCAGGCATGTTGATGTCAAGGATCACCAGGTTCGGATGGTCATCCTGGTACCGACGCCATCCGGCCTCCCCGTCATACGCCGAAAGGACCAAGAATCCCTCGCGTTGCAGGACGTACGTCAGGACGTCGACGAGGTCACGATCGTCGTCGATGACCAAGATCCTCATGGCCCCAAACATACGCGCGGCCGGGCCATCGCCGCCATTCGATCAGCAGCCAATTCGTTCGCGACCTCCCCGATTCATCCCCAATGGAAGGGCTTGTCCTAGGCGATGCCGATGGTCACCCACACGGTCGTGCCGAGGCCCGGATCGCTCCGCAATCCGACCGACCCACCATGCGCCTCGACGATCGCCCTCGTGATTGCCAGTCCCAGGCCGGTGCCTGGCGCTGCAAGGACTGCGGTCGACGCCCGGAAGTGGCGTTCAAAGACGTCTGCCTGGTCGGGGAGCGGGATCCCCGGGCCACTATCGGAGACGGACACCCTCACCCTCGGTCGTGACCCGTCAAGGGGTACGGGTTCAGTGGTCACCCGCACGACGATTACGTCACCGCGAGGCCCGTACTTCGCGGCGTTCGACAGCAAGTTGGCCATGACCTGGCCAAGGCGCCTGGCGTCACCCCAGACGTCCGGGATCCCCGCGGACATGCCAGCGGGGCGTGACGCACCGTCGATGCCCGCGACATCCACGCGCTGGCGCTTCTCCTCCAGGATCGGCCCGATCGTCGCGATCGACGTCTCGACCACGTCTGCGAGATCCACGCGCCCTAGGCGGACGGTGAACCGTCCGGCGCGGATGCTTCCCGCGTCGAGCACGTTTTCGACGAGCGTGTTCAGTCGCACGACCGCGCGGGAGACGCGGTTGACCACCTGCCGCAACTCGTCCGGGGGCAACCGGTCAACGTCCTCGGCGAGGATCTCCACGAGGGCGACGAGCGACGTCATCGGCGTGCGGACCTCGTGCGCGACCGAGAACAAGTACTCATCCTTGAGGTCGTTGAGTTCGCGAAGGCGCAAGTACGTGGAGGCGATGCTCTGGCGCATCTCTTCCATGCGGGCGGCAAGTTGACCGACCTCGTCGTGGGAGGCCGCGACCATGATCGGCCGGTCCAAGTCCCCGGCCCCAATCCTCGCCGCCCCCTGCGCGAGGCGCCGAAGGGGTCCCGTCAGTACGAACGAGCCGAGCGAGGCGAGGCCAAGTGCAACGACCGCGATGCCGCCCATCACTGGCACGTACGTGCCCAGAATGTCGGCACGCGCGTCGAGGAGGGACTGAACAGGGTGCCCGACGGCATACATGCCAATTGATTGCCCGTGCAAGTCAATCAACGGGGTCCAGCGTACCCGGAACGCGCGCCCGCCAGGAAGCGTGACCGCGTCCTCGTGCGCCCGGCCGCCTTCCAAGACCTCGGATCGGATCCTCCGGTCTGCGCGTGCGCCAGGTGCTCCCGTTCCTCCCGGAAGCGTCGTCGCCACGATCCGGTCGGCGCAGTAAAGGCTCGAGTCCAATCCCGTGTCGGACTTGACCCGCCGCACGAACTCCTCGTCGAGCGGGAAGCGCACTTGCACGATCCCGACAATCGTGCCGGTCGCATTGTGCGTTGGCGAACTGACCACGACGACAAGGTCGCAGCCGGGTGCCTGAGTCAATGCAGTTATCGTGGCATCGGATTCGATCGACTCGGCCGCGCCAGGCACGGCGAAGAACCGCTCGTTCGCCGCTCCCGCGGCGAATGGGACTGGCGCACGCGCGATGACCTTGCCGTACTCGTCAGCGACGACGAACCGGTAGTACGGACGCAACGTCAGTATCGGATCGACCACGCCCAGGATCGGGATCGGGTCCCTCGAGACGACCGAGTCTGCGACAACCCGGCGTTCGCTCACCTGGCGGGCGACGAGTTCCGCCTCCGCGACCCGCTGCTGGTACATCGACGCAAACGTGACCGTCGCCAGGTCGATCCGCTCCGAGGTCGACTTCTCGAGAAGACCGGCGACGATCTGCCAGCCGGCGGCCGCCGAACCGCCTGCCCCGATTACCACCAGGATCACGGCGAATGAACCCAACTGGGTCCGAAACCCAAGTCGCCTGACCCGTCCCGCAGCGTCCGTTGCCAGGCGACGCCACCGGCTTCGAGCGGGATCACTTTCAGGCGCGATCATTCACGGCTCTCCGGCGCGGGTCCGTGCAGCGGTTCCTGACGATTCCCTGGCGAGATGTCGAAAACTGTCGACGCCCCCAAGGGCCAACAAGGGTGGGCTACATGTCGAAGGAAAGGACCTTCGTCATTCGAACGTGCAATATTCGGTCCTCTTCGAACTGTCCAGCGGCCTTGTCGACGACATACCCGATGCGTTCGTAGAAGGACTGAACAGGCAACTGGGCGTGCAACACCGCTTGGCGATACCCGCGCGCCAACGCGAGCTCCTCGAGCAAGCGCACCAACCGTGCCCCCAGGCCGTTGCCTCGCCACGCCGGCAAGACCGCCACGCGACCAATCTGTGCGACCCCATGCGGTCGGCGCAAGAGGCGGGCGCCTCCAACCGCGTGCGCGACGGATCCATCATCCTTGTGGCCCCCGCGAGCCCCGGCAAGGCTTAGGGGGAGGTACCGTCCGGCCTGGGCGCTCGCCCGTGACGCGATGCCTCGCCGCGCGACCTCGAGACCAGGCGGCAGCTCTTCCGACGGTGCAACGAGAGCGAGCGCATGCACGGCGTTCCGGTCATGCTCGTCAAGTTCCGCGGACAGGGGAACCTTCTGTTCGTCGCAGAACACCGCGAGGCGTACCGCGACGAGCCCAGTCCACTCGCCGGGCGTTTCGGCGACCTTCACGCGAACCGCCGCCCCATCGATCATCGCCAGATGCGCCCCCAAGAGTTGCGTCGCCCAATACTGGACGAACGCGACGGATGGGCGATTGTAGGTGACCGCCTGGTGAGATCCGACGACGAGGGCGCCCGGGCCACCCGGTGCGCGGCCCCGAGAAACGGAGCCGCCCGCGTCAATCGTGCTGTCACCTCGATGTCATCGACGCAACGTGGGCTGGTAGTCGACCGCTCCCCTCTCCCGCCGCAGCGGGGGAGGGGCTGGGGGTGGGGGCTTGTGCGAACCGCTTCCCTCTCCCGCCGCAGCGTGGGAGTTTTCAGCTGAGGGTGGGGGCAGTGGACGCGTACGCGGGGTGGCGCGGTGCTTCCCTCTCCCGCCGCAGCGTGGGGCGCTTGCGGCCGATGGAGGGGGCAGTGGACGCGTACGCGGATTACGATGGCACCCTCACCCCCGGCCCTACACGTCGCCGAGGGCCACGGCAAGGCGCTACGGCTGGTAGTCGAACGAAACGCCGTAGTCGATCGTGCCGGAACCATTGACCCCCGGGTCCTCAAGGTTCCCGATCAGTCGTCGCGCATTGCTGCCGTCCGCATACGCTACCCACGCCTCGAGTTGCCCGGATCTCCCAGCCGACCCGGATTGCGCTCCCGGGGAAAGGCGCCGCGCGAAGACGATCGTCCGACCGTCGCGGCTCCACTTCGGAAGGTCATCCGATACGCCCCGGGGCACCGTTGCATCTGCCAGCAGCGAGCGCTTCCGCTTGCCGTCGACGCCCACGATCCAAATCCGCCGTCCGACCATTGGCTGGACGGGATCCCCGCCAACGGACGCCAGGCTAGGTCCGATGCTGAACGCGACCTGCGTGCCGTCCAACGAGATCGAAGGGGACCCGGGGGAAAGTCGGTCGGAGTCCTCAAGCACCCCTCGCCTTACGATGAGGTTCCCCGCCGGGGCGGACCCGGGCTGCGTTGCCACGAGGGTCTTGGCGTCACCCCACTGTCGCGACCCGCCTTCGATGAGGGGAACGACCTGACCGATCCCGCCGTGGCCAACGATGCCTGGAAGCAGGAGGGTTGATGCGCTGACCTCAACTGGTTCAGAGCCGTCCGATTCGGCGATCAGCAGCCTGCCTACCGTCGCCAGTCCCTCGCCGTCGAGTGCCACCTGCCAGAACAGCACGTACTGGTCGTTGCTCGACCAGCAGCAGAGGCGGAGGCCGACCTGGCCGGACGACATGAAGATTGGTGAGGAAACCGGTGTCGAGTGCGAGGTATTGACGATCCAGATCCCGTCTCTTGTGACGGTGGACGAGACCGGCTTCCGGCGCTCGTACGCGATGCGTGCACCGCTTGAGGACCATGCCACGTTCGGCCCGACGCCCGAACCAGGCGGATCGATCATGCGCTGGCCGAATTGCCCGGCACGCGGATCGAAGACTTGGAGGGAACCCGACTTCGACGAGTAAACGAGCGCCACGTTGTGAGACGCCCACCTCGCCGACTCGGGCTGGTCGCCCTCGGCCATCTCGAACTCGGCAGTCCCGTCGGACTTGGCGACGAACAACCGGTTGTTCCGGGCGAACGATACGAAGTTCCCGCTCGGGGCAACCCGCAACAAGCTGACGCCGCCCGACCTTGTCGCCCGCTGCGTGGAGCCAAGGGCGATGTCGACCACGTAGCCGTCACCGTCACGCAAGTAGCCGAGGTACCCGGTCGCGCCAACGAGCACGGGGTTGGCGGGACCTGCCACGGCTCGACCGGGACTTGGCCGCCTGAGCCGCGCACGAAGGTCAGGGAAGAGCGCCAATGCGACCACTGCCCCCACGAGCAGTGCCGCGAGCGCCAGACCAACGATGCGCCCCATTCCTCCGGAAGTGTACGTTGGTGACTCGGGCCGCACGGCAATGCGCTGGCACTCGTCGCCTCGGTGGCCCTTCGGAGGACTGGCGATGCGCGTGGTGGAGGATCTTGGCTCAAGGCCGGTGAAGGTGGCCGTCATCGGCGCGGGCCTGCTCGGTTCGCGACACGCGCGGTTCTGGTCGGAGCATCCCGCGACCCAACTCGTGGCGGTGAACGACATCGACCCCGAACGTGCACGGCTCGTGGCAGAGAAAATTGGTGCCTCCGGCCATCGCGAGCCCCGCGTGTACCAGGACCTGGCGGCAATGTTTCGCGACGAGGAACTGGACGCGGTTTCGGTGGCCACGCCCGACTTTGCGCACCTTGAACCGTGCCTTGCGGCGCTCGCCGCTGGCGTGCATATCCTCGTCGAGAAGCCCCTCGCGATGACCTTGCGCGACGCGCAGGCGATCGTGGCGGCGGCATCGAGGGCCGGTCGACACGTGATGGTCAATCACTCGATGCGGTGGATCCCTCGACATCGCGAGGTGCTTGCCGCGCTCCGTGGCGAGATCGGACCGATGGTCCTCGCCCACTCCGCGAAGTCGGATGCGATCCACGTCCCCACCTCCCTCCTCTCATGGGCGGCTAAGTCATCGCCGGCGTGGTTCCTTACGGCCCATGACTTGGACCTCGTCAGGTGGTTTGCTGACGACCGGGTCGTTCGCGTGTGGGCGCAGGGCACGCGGCGCGTCCTGCGGGCGAGGGGCATCGACACCTGGGACGCGATCCAGGCATCCGTCGCCTTCGCCGGGGGCGCCATCGCGACGTTCGAGGCGTCGTGGATCCATCCCGACACGTACCCCGCACTCACGGACGACTACATGCACGTCGTCGGCGAACGCGGGGTCGCGTACCTTGATCGTGGTCGGGAAGCGGTCGAGATATTCGGGCCGTCACGCGTCCGCCACCCGAAGCACTCGACCGTCTATGAGGTCGGTGGCCGTATCCACGGGTCATTCCGCCACGCCCTGGAGCATTTCATCGAATGCATCCGCGACGCCACAGAACCTGAAACGTCGGCACGACGGATCATGGGTGTCGTCGCAACCCTCGAGGCGATCCACCGATCACTCGAGGGCGGGATGCCTGAAGCTGTCGAAGACGGCGGTCCCAGCTGACGGCGGGCACCTCGTGCACGCCCGATGGTCGGGGAGAGAGGATTTGAACCTCCGGCCTCCTGAACCCCATTCAGGTGCGCTACCGGGCTGCGCTACTCCCCGTCGGCGACCTCGTCAAGGCACGCAAGGCGAACCGACACGACGACCGTCGGACCCATTCTAGCACCGTCCAACATCCGCCCTTGATCGGCCCGGATCTCACGATGAACGCTGTTACCATTCCCGAGACACCCCACACGGCATGAGGAACCCCGGACATGGCAGGCAGCAAGGGAACCAAGGGCGGCCTGGGCAAGACCGCCCGGTCGTCAACCATCTTCGATCGCGAGGCGGGCAATCGGGCGAGCGGGCACGTGTGCACGCTTTGCAGCAAGCCGATCATCATCAAGGAGCACCTGCCGGTCATGCAGATGCCGGGTCGGCGGATGGCGCACTTCCACCGCGCCTGCTACCAGTCTTCCTAGGCCTCCCGACCACTGACCTCCTGGGGGCGTGGAACTGGTCGGCCCCCAACCCGAGTGGATTGCCTGGACGCGCCGGATGAGTTCGTCGAGGCGAGCGGTTCTCCTTGGTGGGGTCGTTGGGGTCGGCATCGCTCGGGTGGCGCACGCCGACCTCACGTCGGATGGGGCCCCAGCGGGAACGGTTGCGCAACGGTCGCCTCGACGAACCGGATCCGCAGCGACGCCGTCTGGCCATGGTCCTCGCTCGGAGGAACTCGACGAGGCAAGGGCGTCCCGGCTTGATGGCGACTACCGTAACGCCTACATCCAGTTTCGCCTCGCCGAGCGAGCCGCCATTGACGACGCCGGTCGAGCCGCCGCCCTAATCGAGGCGGCCGAGACCTTGCTTATCGATGACGCCGCGGAAGAGGCCGTCGACGCCCTCGACGCGTGGATCGACGCATTCCCGACCCACCCCCGCCAATACGTGGCACGCACTCTGCGGGCCCGCGCCCTGCAATCGTCCACCAGACCCGGCGCGGCGGACGCGGCCGTTGGCGCCTGGCGAGAGGCGCTCTACGTGTCCGCGCTCCCCTGCGCCGAGGCGATTCGCGCACGTCTCGCCGCCCATCTCTTCACGCTTGGAAGGAATGCGGAGGGGTGGCGCGAGCTTGATGCGACCCTTGCCGAGACTGCTGCGGACGCGGCACCCGCGGGTGCTCGCCTCCTCGCCGCGAATGCGATCGCCGCGAGGGCCCGCGTGGATCGCGACCAGCGCCGCGCCAATGCGATCGCACCAACCGTGCTTGACGCGATGGTCCGGGTCGGACGGCTCCCGGCAGACCTCGCGGAGGCGGCTGGCCGTGCCGCTGGTGCGGCCCTTGCCGCCGGCGACGTCCCGCGTGCTGATGCGATCCGGTGGCACCTCATCGAGGAGTGGCCTGAGACACCGGTCGCATGGCAATCGATCGGGGAGCTCGGCCCGACCCGCGTTCCCGCTTGGACTCGGGCCCGGGTCGCCGCCGCAAACGGCAAGTGGGAGACAGTCCGCGACGCGACGCGCTGGTTGTTGTCGAACGCGCCGGCCGACCCGGATCTCGACAAGGCCCGTGCGCTGCTTGGCATCTCTGCGAACGCCCTAGGCGATGCGCGCGTGGACGCCTTGCTCGACGAAGGTAGTGTCGAAGGGGCCGGCCGAACATGGGGGGCGCGTGCGCTCTGGGAGGCGGCCGAACGGCGGCGTGGCTCCAGCGACCTGAGTGGGGCCGTCGATCGATACGCCCGGCTCGCCAGCACCTTTCCCGGAACACCCGAGGCGACACAAGCGCTCTACCGGTTGGGCCGGCTCCTGCCTGGCTTGGGCGACCCCGTGCGTGGCACTCGCGCCATGAACCTCGCCGCTGACACTGGCGCGTTCAGCTTCCAATCGGTGCGCGCACGTCAAGTGCTTCGCCGCAAGCCGTCTCGGCCACCAGCAACCGTCGAGGCGTTTACCGCATCCGGTGCGTTGACCGCCGAGGACTGGGCGGAGTGGGATCGATGGCTCGCCTCGCGACAGCTCAGGACGCACGACAGCGACGAAGACCTAAGCGCACCTGACCTCGCCACCCGCGTCAACCGCCTCGACGGGCTTTTGGCGTGCGGCTTCCTGGAGGAGGCGGAGGACGCGGCGCGCGAAATCTGCCAGGCGCGCCAGTTCGGGCCGGCAATCGTCGCGGCTGTTGCCTCCCGTGTGCGTGACGGAGGCCACGTCTCATTCTCGATGTCCCTCGGCCTCCGGCTAGTCCGCATCCTCGACGCCGCGGGTGAATCAGGACTGCTTGGCCTCCCAGCGATTCCAAGAAAACTCGCCTATCCGATCGCCTACGGGCGCCTTGTCGCGACCAGTGCGGCGCGTGAGGGGGTTGACCCGTACCTGCTGCTGGCAATCATGCGGCAGGAAAGCTGGTTCGACCCGCGCGCCTCATCCACTGGCCAGGCCCGAGGGTTGACCCAGTTCATCCGCCCAACCGCCCAGGCGGTCGCGCGGGAACTGAAGTGGCCCAACTGGTCGTGGGACGACATGTTTCGACCGTACGTCGCCATCCCGTTCGGGGCCCGCTACGTCGCAAGTCTTGTCAAGGAGTTTCGGGGGAACGTGCTGTTCGCGACCGCGGCGTACAACGCTGGCCCCGGGCCGGTGCTCAGGTGGGCCGGTGGCGACTGGGAGCGCGACCCGGACCTGTTCGTTGACGGCATTGACTACCGGGAGACGCGAGGGTACGTGACCAGCGTCGCGACGTACGCCGAGGCCTTCCGGGACATCTACGGGACCGCCTGGTAAGGGGCCGTCCTGCTCCCCTCTCCCGCGTCAGCGTGGGGAGGGGCGGTGCTTCCCTCTCCCGCCGCAGCGGGGGAGGGACTGAGGGTGGGGGCCGTGCTCCCCCCTCCCGCCGCAGCGTGGGAGGGACTGAGGGTGGGGGTGCTTCCCTCTCCCGCCGCCGCGTTGGGGGGTGTTTGTTGCGGCCGATGGAGGGGGGTGCTTCCCTCCCGCGTCACCAGTGGCTAGTCGGCGGGGACGCCGTCCGCTCGCCATCGCGCCATCGGCGTGCCATCGACGGTCATGCCGACGAGGGCTTCCGTCATCCGAGCGACCCGAGCCATCGCCCGCACGTCGTGGACGCGCACGATTCGGGCCCCCCGCGCGATTGCATACGCATTCACGGCCGCCGTCCCTTCAAGTCGCTCCGATGACGGGAGGCCCCCGAGGACATGGCCGACGAGCGTCTTCCGGGACGCGGCCACGAGGATGGGATAGCCGAGGGCGTGCAACTCGGGCAATCGCCTCAGGATTTCGAGGTCATGCCCGATCAGCTTGCCGAATTCGATCCCGGGATCCACGCAAATGCGCTCCCGCCCGACGCCGGCGTTGACGGCCCGCTCCGTTCGCTCCGTTAGGAACCGAACAAGGTCACCCATCACGTTGCGGTACGTCCAGTCCGGCGGAAAGTGCTTCGGCCTCCCTTTGATGTGCATGATGCATAGGCCCGCGTCGCCCGAAGCGACCGTCGCCGGCATCTCCGGGTCGGCGAGTCCCGTGATGTCGTTCACGAGCGACGCGCCGGCATCGAGCGCCGCCGCCGCAGTTCGCGCCCGATGGGTATCGATCGCGATCGGGACCGGAACTCGCGACGCAAGTGCCCGAATCACCGGTTCAACTCGCCGGATCTCCTCCTCCGCATCGATCTCAGGGGCGTCGCCATTCGCGCTGTCCCCACCGACGTCGATGATGTCTGCGCCCTCCTCGACCATCGCGAGGCCATGTTCGACGGCACGCGCGGGATCAAGGAACTTGCCGCCGTCATGAAAGCTATCTGGTGTGACATTGAGGATGCCCATCACGGCAACCCGACGTGAAAGGTCAATTCGAAAGCGGCCGAGGTGGATCGTGCCCGCGCCCCAAGTCGCCACCGAAAGAGCGGTCGTGATTGCCTGCGTCAGGGCGAAACCCTCGGAGTCGGTGGCGAGGAGGCGGTCCGCAAGGGCTTCAAGTTGGCCTGCCGTTCCTAGCAACAGGACGTCCGTCGCCGCCGGACCGCCGTCAACGCG
>CAMBEO010000062.1 GCA_945865725.1 Thermoflexus hugenholtzii JAD2
ATCGTTGCCCGCTGCTCGGCGATTGTCGCCCGGAGCTCAACAACCAGTGCCTGCAAGGTGGCGACCACGGATGGCATCACTCAACAGAACGTGCACCGGAACCCACCCGGCACCCTTACCCCGCCATGACCCCGTGAACGGTTACCCGATTGGCTTCCCCTCCATCGTCGACCAGACGCTTGGGCGCAACCCGGGTGACCAGGATCACTACCTCGTCCCGGGCCAGTACGGAACCCCCGCCGTCGGCGTCGGCCTGGCGCTCCTCCTCGGGTCCATGCCGTTCCTTGCCGGGCGCACGAGGCGTGGTCCCCGATGGGCGGCGGTGGCCTCGCTCGGCGCGGCGTGGCTTGCGATCTCATTCACCGCCCTCGTACTAAGCCTCCCGGTCTGGTGGGAGCGATGGCACCTCGGGATCGTTCCCGCGGCGTGCCTCCTCGCGGGCGCCGGCTTGGTCTCGGTCGGCCGCATCCCAGCGTCGCTCGCCGTCGCTGCCCAGGCGCTTTCTGCGCTTGCAATCGGACCCTCGTTCCTGAACCGAGGGTTTTGGGACGTCGTGGGTTCCCCCGTCGGCATCGGGTTGCACGCCGTGGCCGGCGTGGCGATCATCGTCTCGGTCGCCAACTCAAGTGGCGTTCCGCAATGGGTTCGCGCGCGTCAGCTTGCGGACGCCGTGGGTCGGACCCTGATCGGATAGGTTCGCCCGGCCTACGCCGGCATTTGGAGGTATGACATGACTAGGATCACTCGGCCCCTTCGTGTCGGGATCATCGGCACGGGAGGCATCGCGGGCAACCACATCGAGGGCTACCAGAAGGCCGAGGGGGTGGAGCTCGTCGCAACGTGCGACGTCGTCGAGTCACGCGCGATCGGCATGAAGGAAAAGTACGGCTTCCGGACGCACTTCACATCGTGGGAGGAGATGGTCAAGCACGCGGATCTCGACGTCGTGAGTGTCTGCACGCCGCCGTTCGCCCACGTCGAGCCGGCGATTGGCGCATTGGAGGCTGGGTTGCACGTCATGTGCGAAAAGCCCATGGCGCTGGATGCGGTCCAAGCCAAGTCGATGGTGGACGCATGGCACAAGGTTCGGGATACCAAGGGGAACTTGCTCTCCGTCGGGTTCCAATCCCGGTTCGGGCGGAACGCGCAGCAGCTCAAGCGATTCATCGACGCTGGTGAACTTGGCGAGGTGTACTACGTTCGCGCCGCGTACCTTCGTCGCCGCGGCGTGCCGGCGTGGGGCGTGTTCACGAACAAGGCGCTCAACGGCGGCGGGCCGATGATCGACGTTGGCGTCCACGTGCTCGACCTGTCGCTGTGGCTCATGGGTCACCCGAAGATCCAGAGCGTGTACGGCGCGAGTTTCTGCAAGTTCGGGAACCGTCCAGGGGTGTTCAACCCATGGGGCGCGTGGGACCCGGCGAAGTTTGACGTCGAGGATTCGGCGTTCGCGATGATCAGGTTCGAGAACGGCGCGGCGCTCCAACTTGAGGTCTCTTGGGCGCTCAACCTCCCGAAGAGCGTGACCGAGACGCTCGTGTGCGGTACCGATGGGGGCGCGCGCCTCGAACCCCTCACCCTCTTTCAGGAAAGGCACGGCACGATCATTGACGTGGTCGTGCCCGAGAAGGCAACCGAGGGGCAGGGTGGCCCGTCAGAGCCGAACCACCACCTCCAGATCGTCGCGTGGATCGAGTCGATCCGTGCGGGGACAGCACCATTGGTCCTGCCGGAGCAGGCGCTGCAGGTGAGCCAAATCGTGGACGCGGTCTACCGCTCGAGCGAAACCGGCGCATCGGTCGCGTTCTCGGCATGAGGAAACTGGCGGGAAGGGCTAAACCCGACCCGCCACTCCCTCCGAGGTCCTACCTCTCAGCCCTGTCCCGCTACTTCGCGAGCGCCCATGCCTCGTCGAGTGCCTTCTGGACTACCACGTTATTCTCCAGAAGGGTCTGGCTTGCGGGCTTCACCAGCGAGATTGCTTCCAGCTGGGCCTTCTTGATCCCGTCCCAGAGGTACTGCGCGGCGATTGACAACTCCCGGAAGCGCGTGTGCTGCATCAGGCCAACCGCCACCTCGGGTACGCGATCTACCTCGGCGATGCCCGTCCGGTATTTCGCGAACATTTTCTTGTCAAGTTCGGGTTGCCCGGTCATCGGCGGCACGAAGACGCCACCGGATCCCTTGGCCCGCGCCTCGTCGCCGACAAAGCCGGCGGCGAACCCCTCTTCACTCGAGAGGAACTTGACCAGTTCCCACGTGACGTCCTGGTCCTTCGAGTCTCGGACGATGGTGAAGCTGAAGCCGCCTGACCACGTCATCGGCTTGTCGCCGGCCCGTCGCGATGGCGGCTGGGCCGCGCCGAACTTCATGTCCGGGCGGAACCGGGCGATCGTGGAGAGGTAGTTGTTGGTCTGGTAGACCATCCCGAGCTGCCCGATGAGGAAGGCCTGCTGACCGTCCTTGCCCCAACCGTCCCGGTACGCCTTGACGGCATCCCACGTGCCGATGTCCTTCATCATCGCGGTCATGAACTCGAGGCCCTCCTGGTTGGGGCCCTGGGTCAGCGTCGCCCGCTTCCCGTCAGGTGTCTGGAAGCCCCCGCCGGCCTGCCACGCGAAGAGGTGGTAGTGGGACTGGCCTTCCTCGGTGTGGAACCCGATCCGGTCGAAACCGGCGGCGTTCCTCTTGGAAAGGCGAATGGCGGCCTGGCGCAATTCGTCCCACGTCGCTGGCGCCTTCTCGGGGTCGAGGCCCGCCTCGCGGAAGAGGTCCTTATTCCAGTAGAGAAGTCGGCAGTCGGTGCTTCGGGGGATGCCGAACAGCTTCTTGTCAAGGCCCATCGCCTCGTCGACCGTGGCCGGGAAGAAGCGCTTCATTTCGAACTTGTCGCGCTTGACATAGTCGTCCAAGGCGGCGAACACCTTGCGATTGGCGTAGGTGGCGACTTGGAACCGGTCGAAGTCCAAACCGCTTGGCGCGGTTCCCGAGGCGATCGCCGCCACGAACTTTTCGAGGGCGACCAAGCCCTGTCCCGTCGCCGCGTTCGCACCGTACTTCACTTGCAGGTTCGGGTACTTGTCGTTCCAGACCTTGAGCTGGTCCATGCGCTGGTTGGTACCCGTGGCCGGCGGCGCGTCGCCCCACCACTCGAGTTCAACTGGCTTCCGATCCTTGAGAGCCGCGCCTGATCCCCCTCCCGTCAGACCGAGGTCGCCGCACGCGGCGGCGAGGAGCCCGATCGGGCCGATGGCGAGGACGAGTGCTTCACGCCGTGTCCGGGCGCCGTGGCGCGAGGACGAGTGGACCCCGTTACCGATCATGCGACCCCCTCGCGCGTCGGCAAGTGCGTGCGGAGCCGGACGCGCATCCGTTCGGGCACAAGTGCCCCACGCACCACATTAGGGAGCGGCCGTCATGCGGTCAAGCGAGAGCGGGGCGCGTTGGTCAGGCGATCGTGTTGCGCAAGGCATCCACGTCGACGTCAGGGCCGATATGAGCGAGATGAACCGATCCCGGCGCGAAGACGACCCCTGCCACACGGCGCACGTCCGCCGCCGTCACCGCGTCGATCCGGGCCAGTGCCTCCTCGGGGGAGAGTTCCTCGGCACCAAGAAGGACTGGAGTGGCGTGCCACGATGCCACGGCGTGGCTGTCCTCTAGCCCGAGAAGGGTCCGGCCCCGGATGTAGGCCTTGACCTTGAGCAGTTCGCTCTCAGGGACCGTCTCCTCGCGCAACTTGCCGACTTCGCCCATGATCGCTTCGAGGGCCTCGACCACCCGGTCCGGGTCTACCCCGGCGGAGATTGACACGGCACCGGCGTCATGGAACGTCGACACGTAGGACGCGATGTCGTAAGTCAGGCCGCGTCGTTCGCGCACTTCGAGGAAGAGGCGGCTGCTCATGCCGTCGCCGAGGATCGCATTGGCGAGACGCAAGGCGTAGCGGTCGGGGTGGCCCCGTGGCAAGCCGTAGTTGGCGAGCGCGAGGTACGCCTGCTCCGTCGGCCTCGTTTGCGTCACGACGGGCGGCGTCCCGATGACGGCGGTCGCACGCTCCCACGTGGGTGAATCGCTGCCGCGCGCGCCGAGGCGATCCGACGCGAGGGCGAGCACCGCGTCAGGGTCGGCCTTGCCCGCGACGACGAGCACGGCGTTGCCGAGGCCGTGGGTCCGACGAAGGTAGCGCGCCAAGCTTCCAGGGGTCTGGGCGTTTACGGTCGCTGCCGTCCCGGCGATCTCGCGACCGAGCGGTTGGTCGGGCCACAGCGACTCGGTCAACATCTGGTGGACCCAGTCACCCGGCGAGTCCTGCGCGAGGCCAAGCTCCTCCAGGACGACCTTCTTTTCCTTTTCGAGCTCGTCGTCGTCGAGGCGCGGCGCGGTAGCCATGTCCGCGAGAAGGTCGAAGGCAATGCCCAGGTGCTCGCTCGCAACCTTCACCCAGTAGCTCGTCACCTCCTTCTCGGTCGATGCGTTCAGGAGCCCGCCGACCCCCTCGATCGTCTCCGAGATCGCTTGTGCGGTGGGGTAGCGAGCCGTTCCCTTGAACAACATGTGCTCAACAAGGTGGGCGATCCCCTGCTCGTCGGCGGTCTCGTACCGGGACCCCGCGGCGAAGCCGAGGCAAACCGTCACGGACCGCGCGTGCGGGAGCGGCGCAACTCGAATGCGCAAGCCATTCGGGAGGGTGGTGGCGACGACGCCGGACGGGAGCGCAAGGGAGGACGGTTCCGACAAGCGGGCGCGCGAGGGGGCATTTGAAGGCATCGCAGAAGTATACGAAGGTGGCCTTCGCCTTCTGGTTGGAACGGCCTTCAGGACCAGCGGGCACGCCCGAGCCAAGGCGTGTCGCCCGGCCTACATGGGCAACACGCCCGGTGTCCGGTCGAGGATCGACTGGATCGCCGGCGCAAGCTGGTCAAGGACATCGTCGACGGACGCGTTGCCTGCCTCCCAAGCCTGGAGACCGGTCGCGATCGCCTTCCTCGCCTCGAGGCCAGCTGGGCCATCGAGGACCGGGTCACGTGGTGGAGCGCGCCGGACGGCGCCGACGATTAGCGCTTCAATGGCAGGAATGGCGCGCGGCGTCGCCGTTGGCGCCACGACACGTGCCTCCCCGTCGCGGGGTAACGCGGGCAGGGTCTCGGTCGAGGCGAGGAGCCAGGACAACTGGTCGACCTGATTGGCGTTCGCGTCCTTCGCTCGGGCGATCTCATGCGCGACGGAGTGCTGGGCGGCTCTCCAGGCCGGCACGAGGCGCTCGGCCCGAGCAAGACGCCCGTCCTCGACGAGCCATTTCATCAATCGCCAGGCGGCATCGCGCCGCTCAGGTCGACCGGAAACGACCGCGAGGAGTGGTTCGACATCGGCAGTCGACGTGGTGCCCCTTGGGAGTGGCATCACGAGGGAATTCCGGAAGTCGGACGCGTGTTCAATCTCAATCGACGAGGCCGACGCTCGACCCATGCGCATGAGCATCGGACCGCCCACGCCGAGGGCGACCGAAGCCGGACCACGCATGCTGCCGGGAGTGGGGATCGGGGTGATCGCCGGGGCGCCCCGGCGCGGCGTCACGGCGGCAGCCACTTCCGCGCGCCGACCGGCGGACGTGATGTCCGCGCGGAGAGAGTCGAAGCGGTGGAGGGCAGCGGCCACGCCCTCGCGGTCACCAAGTGCCACGTGACCATCGGCATCTGACCACTTTGCCCCCCAGGTCGCCGGCAGCGAGCGGATCGTCCCAAATCGCTCGAGGGCGATCGATCCAGACCCCCGCGACTCGGCCGCCGCCGCGACCATGGCACTGGAAAAGTCGGCCCAAGACCAGCCGTTTGCCAAACGGTCATCATCGGCCAAGTCCGTCGTCGAACCGCTTGGCAGGCCCGCGCGCGGGAACCGTGACCGGTCGAGCGCGATACCGATCTCGGCGCCCTCCCAGCCGTACGGCAGGCCCCACAACTCTCCGCCCGCCTCAAGCGCCCGGTAGGCGCCCGCCTCGAACTGGTCAATCGGCAGGTGGTCCCGGCGGACGAGGTCGGTCACGCGCGCGGCGATCGGTATCCGACGCACCTCGCAGGATGGAAGTCCCGTCACGAGGTCGGGGAGGGTGCCCGCTGCTGCTAGGCGCTCAAGCCAATCGGAGCGATCAACTCCTGGGTCGGGAGAAACGACATGGAGCAGGGTGGTTGGATCCCCTGCCCCGGCCGGCAGCCTGCGACCGGTTTCGGGGACACGGATGCCGAGTCGCTGCCCGGGCGCCCAGGTGAGCACTTCAGGGCGAGTCGAGAGGGTAGGCAGGAGCGACGCATCGTCGGTGCGGGGCCCGGACTGGGGATCGAGACCGAACCCGCCCGTGACTGACGCGATGCCAGCGGCGACCAGGATCGCTGCAGGCGCCAGAAGTAGGCGTCGACGCGAGTAGCGTGCGCGAGGGGACAGGCGTCCCATGCGCAGGATCCCGTGAGGGGTAGGATCAGGGTCTCGGGACCAAGGCATCTACGGCTTGCCCACCTGAGCGGGCCACGGGTCACGACTGTCGCCCGGTACTCGATCGTCCAAGAGGCGCGCGGCGTGGCGCAGGTTGAGTGGCCCTGCTCGGGCGGCAAGGATACCAGCGACGTGGGCGCAGCACCGTCGATAACGGGTCTCGAATGGGCGGGGATTGGGGACGCCGGGCTTGCTGTCATGGCGATCGCGGTCGTCACCTCGACCGCGTGCGACCTCCGCACTCGACGCATCCCCAACGTCGTCACCGGGTCAGCGTTGGTGGGCGGGCTCGCCATTCGCCTGGCGGGCGGAGACCTCCCGTCGCTCACGTGGGGGATGCTCGGAGCGCTCGTCGCACTCGTCGCTGGCACCCTGCCTTACCTGGCCCGACGGATAGGCGCAGGTGACGTGAAGCTCGTCGTCGCCCTCGGAGCGACGATTGGCCCTCACGCGACACTGCTTCTCGTGCCGAGCGCCGTCGCGATGGCGGCCATCTGGACGCTGGTCATTCGCGCACGGCGATCCGCTTTGATGGGCACCCACCCTGTGGGGACCGGATGGCACGACGTCGAAACGGTGCCGCTCGCGCCAGCGATCGGCGCCGGGGCCGTGTTGGCGCTGGTCCTCGTGGGGTAGGTAAGGAAACCGCCTCGCGTCAAGGACTAGTCGGTCGGAATCCGTGTCCACCGAACTCGTGACGCAAGGCCGCGAGGACACGAGCGCCAAATGGATCCGCTTGACGTGACCGGAATCGCGTCATCAGGGCGTTCGTGATCGCCAGGGCGGGCACGTCCTCCTCAAGCGCGGTCAAGACGGTCCAACGGCCTTCGCCTGTGTCTTCGACGTAGCCCTTCACTCCGGCGAGACCCGGGTCGCGGTGAAGCGCACGCGCGGAAAGTTCGAGCAGCCACGACCGGATCACGCTGCCTTGTTGCCAGAGGTCGGCCAAACCGGCGAGGTCAAAGTCGTAGCCGAACCGATCGGCGCCTTCCAGGATCTCGAAGCCCTCGGCATACGCCTGCATGAGCGCGTACTCGATCCCATTGTGGATCATCTTTACGAAGTGCCCGGCGCCGGCCGGTCCGACGTGGCGGTAGCCATCGTCCGGAGCGAGCGACCGGAACAGTGGTTCGCATCGTGCGAAGACGTCAGGCTCGCCCCCGATCATCAGGCAGTAGCCCCGCTCGAGTCCCCAGACACCGCCACTCGTCCCGCAGTCGACGTAATGCAGGCCGCGGGCGGAGACTTTCGCCGCACGACTGACCGTCTGCTTGAAATACGAGTTCCCGCCATCGACGAGGACGTCGCCCGGCGCGGCGATTGCGAGGGTTTCGTCCACCGTCTGATCGACGGCGTCCCCTTGGGGGACCATCATCCAGAAGATGCGCGGGGTTGCGAGGTGCGTAGCCATGTCCGTGAGGGACACGACGGCGACGACCTGGGGACCAAGTTCCTCGGCTAGGGACGTCGCGGCGTCCGGCGCGGCATCGAATACCACGGCCGAGTGGCCGTCGCGGACGAGGCGGCGGACCATGTTGGCGCCCATGCGACCAAGCCCGACGAAGCCCACTTGCATGTCGCATCCTCCTTCGGGCGGCCGCCGTCGCGTGCCCGTCGCGTCTCGGTATACCGGGATGGCCTCGCGCCTTCCTCCCGGTCGGCGGGCGTCAACTCTCCCGGTCCCCGTGCTGGCTCAGCCCTCTGCCAGGATCCGGTCGATTGCATCGACCACGGTCGTACCGACGTCGATGCGGATGACCGGTCGCCCGAGCGCCCGCAGCGCCTCCGCGTCCCCGAGTGCTTGCGCCGCGACAAGCGTCCCGAACCCGAACCACTCGCCAGGGACACGTGGCTCCCGTTCGACCGGCTGGTCGACCAGCTGTATGCACAGGCCGGGCATCCCGCCCTTGTGCAACTGGCCCGTGGAGTGCAGGAAACGCGGGCCATAGCCGGTCGTCACCGGGCGGGTCGTCCGAGCTCGAATGCGCGCGCGAAGCCTCGCGAGGGCGTCGTCGGTCGCAACGTCGGGGGCAACGTACGCCTGCAGGGCGACATAGGATCCGGGCGCAAGCGCGTCGATGGCCATCGCAATGGACGCTGACCCGGCGGGGCCATCCGGGTCGTCCGGCAGGGCAAGCTTTCCCGACGCCTGGGCGCCGGCGAGGACCCGTCGCGTCTCGACCTTGGCGCGCTCCACGTCTGGTTGGTTGAATGGCTCAAGCCCAAGGCGCGCGGCGGCGACGGCCGTCGCGAACTGCCACGTGAAAAAGAGCCACCCGAGGTCGATCGCCCGGCGCGCGGCGAGGCGGAGGACGGGCGTGCCTGCGGCTTCGATGGCGTCCAGGCGGGGGTCGAGGCCACCGGCGCCGTCCATCGCGCCATCCTCGCGGTCGTGGCGGACGTCGATGGCTACGACGATGCAGTCAGGGCCGTACCTCCCTGGGTCGCCGAGTGGATCGCCCTCGATCGGCAGGATGCCTCGCCCACCCTTGCCGAGGCTTTCGGCGATGAGCTGCTCGATCCAGGTGCCGAGGGCGCCGAACGGCGCTGGGCAGTGCAGGACGAGCTTGTCGCGCCCGGCCCGGGCGTGGGAGGCGAGGAACTCGCCGAGGCGCGCGCCCGGATTGGCGTCCAGATCGGAAAAGTTGCGGCACCGCACCATTGCTGCCTCGGCGCCGTCGAGGAGACCGTTGAGCTCGACGTTAATGAGCGCGGCCGGCACCAATCCGAAAAACGAGAGCGCGGAGTAGCGCCCGCCGATGTCTGGCGGGTTGAGAAAGGTGCGCCGGTAGCCGTCGGTCGCGGCGATTGTCGCGAGGTGTGATCCCGGGTCGGTAATCGCAATGAAGCCATCACCTGCACGCTCGCCCTCGGACGCGACCGCGTCGTGCCAGAAACGCTGCTGGAAGCACCGCGGTTCGGTGGTCGTTCCCGACTTTGAGGCAACTACATAGGTGGTAGTGGCGGGGGGATGCGTCGCGGCGACGGCCTCGACGGCGCTCGGATGCGTCGAATCCAGAACGGTTAGGGCTAGTGCGCCTGCGCGCGAGCGGAAGGTGTCACGCATGACGTCCGCAGCTAGCGACGAGCCGCCCATGCCGAGGAGGACGGCGCGCGTGCGCCCTTCGCGCACAAGCGAGTGGCGAAGCGTGGCGAGTGATTGGACTTGCGGTCGCATCCGCGTGGCGACGTCGAGCCAACCGTACCGATCGGCAAGGAGCGGCTCGAGATCGGTCGGCGCGCCATAGATCGAGGGGTCGCGCGCCCAGATGGCCGCGACGACGTCGTGGAGCGTCAGGGATGCGGTCAGGCTGGGCACGGGTACGAGGATATCTGGGCGGAGCCAATCTGGTGGTCGCCTCGACGGCGAGTTTCGGGCGGGTTGCGGTGCCCCGGTGCGTGTCACAGAACGCGCTGTCGGCGGTGTCCTAGGATTGATGGTCGTGGAACTCGTAGCGAGGATGCCAGGCGCGATGGATGCGCCTCCAGAGCCGTATCGGCCTGACCCGGCGGACCGGGATGACCTCGCGCGCATCGGGGCAGGTGATGCCACCGGTTTCGAGTCGCTCTTCACGCGTCACTGGGAACCAGTTGTCCGGGCGGCCTTCCGGGTAGCGGGCGGTGACGACGCGGCGCGTGATGCCGCGCAGGAGGCGTTCATCCGGCTGCATCGGCGCCCTCCTGCACCCGACGTGCCAATACGGGCATGGCTGTGCCGGGTGGCGGTGAACTCCGCGAGTAACGAGGCGCGGGGCGGCCTCAGGCGTGTTGCGCGCGAGATGCGCGCGCGGGCCGACGGTGACGCGGACGCGACGGGCATCGCTGAGGCAAATCTCCGGGCAGAACGGGAACTCGTTCGTGAGGCGCTCATGGCACTGCCGGAGCGTGCACGTGAAGTGCTCGTGTTACGTGCGGAGGGGTTCCGCTACCACGAGATCGCAGCGGCGACCGGGATTAGTCCGGGCTCGATCGGCACGATGCTCGTACGAGCCGAACGGGCATTTCGCGAGGCGTTCCTCCAGCGACGCGGCGGGGCGTGACTCGGGGCGCGGTCGGCGCGACCCTGACAGGAGACGGGACGATGGGAGAGACCAGGGCGATGAAACGCTGCGAAGTCGCACCGGACGACGGCGCCCTGCGTGCCTTGGCCGACGGCGAGGTCATGAGTGGGTGGGGACCGGACCTCGAAGCGCACGTGCGCGGGTGCGAGTCCTGCCGCGAGCGGTCGCAGGCCGTTCGGTCGGTCGCGGCCCTCACGGCTGGGCGTCTCGCGACGCTTGGCATGGCCGCGTCGCATCCGATCGGGCGCCCGTCGATCGAGGAGTTGCTCCGCCCACGCGTCGTGCCTTTGCCGACACGACTTGCGCGCGTGGCCAGCGCGACACCGGGCGCGTGGGCGGCGCGACTTGGAGCGGTCGCAGCGGCCGTGGCCATCGCCGCCTTCTGGCCGGCGGTGTCCTCGTTCGCTGAAGGCACGCTGCAATCGTTTCGTGTACAGCGTGTGCAGCCGGTAACGATTGATCTGGATGCCCTATTCAAGGGGCGCTCGGACCCGAACCTCGACGAGGCGAAGGTCAGGGCGGCGTTGCGACTCCGAGGCCCCGAGCGGCCTTCCGTCACGATCACGACGCAAGCGGATGCCGCCACGCGAGCCGGTCTCGCGCTGCGACTGCCGGCAAATGTGCCCGCCGCCGTTCGGGCCA